>JAIRVC010000082.1 GCA_031254095.1 Acidobacteriota bacterium | reverse complement strand
CCGTGAAATCGCCCAGGCGGCGCTCATCGCCAATCCGGGATGTTATCCGACTTCGGTGTGCCTTGCCCTTTTGCCGATCGTCCGCGCGGGACTGCTTGAAACGGGATCGGAAATTTTCTGCGACTGCAAGTCCGGCGTCAGCGGCGCGGGGCGCTCCGCGAAGCCTGAAATGATGTTTTCGGAAATCACCGAAAGTTTTCGCCCTTATAGTCCAATCGTACACAGGCACGCGCCGGAAATGTGTCAGGAGCTTGGATGGGATATGGGAAATTTTACTTTCGTGCCGCATCTGCTTCCGATCCGGCAGGGAATACTTTCCACCATTTACATAAAATTCAACCGGCAGGTGGGTTCGGAAGAGCTTGAGGCCGAGTACGCCCGCAGGTACGCCGGATGCCGTTTTATCCGCGTTATAGGATCGCCGCGATTGCCGGAAATCAGCGCGGTTGCGTCGACAAATTTCTGCGATATAGCCTGGCGGCTTACTCACAACGGAAAACGCGCCGTTGTTTTTTCGGCCATTGACAACCTTATAAAGGGAGCTTCCGGACAGGCTTTACAGAATTTTAACATCATGCACGGTTTGGACGAGACCATGGGGATACTTTAATGCGGATTACAATAAAACTGGGCGGCAGCATTCTGGAAGACGCCGGCATTCGCAACCGGCTTATCGGCGAAATTGCGGCCATGGCCCTGCAAAAGCATCAAGTCATCCTTGTACATGGCGGCGGCAAAAGCCTGAACCGGCGGCTGCGGCAATTACAAATGGAAGCGCGGTTTATCGACGGGCTGAGGGTGACGGACGAAGCGACTTTGGGCGTCGCCGTCATGGTACTGGCAGGCGAAATCAACAAAAAACTTGTCGACGAACTGGGGCGCATGGGCATCGCCGCGCTTGGCCTGTGCGGCGCTGACGCGCAAGCTGTGCGCTGCGTTCCCGTCGCGGGAATGCCCGGCTACCCGGAAGGGATCGGCTTTGTCGGGAAACCGACGAAGGTAAACCGGGATTTTTTTGAATTACTCATGGATGCGGGAATTACACCCGTGGTTTCCAGTATAGCGATCGGGCCGGAAGGCGATGCCGCGCAGGCGGCGCAATTTTACAACATCAACGCCGATCAGATGGCGTCGGCCTGCGCCGCGGAAACCGGCTGCGAGGCGCTTGTGTATATTACGGACGTTCCAGGAGTAATGGACGCGAACGAAAAAGTGATAAATGATTTGAACAAGGGCGATATTCTTGAACTGCGCTCGCGAGGCGCGATTTCCGGCGGTATGCTTCCTAAAACGGCCGCCTGCCTTGAAGCCATCGGCGCGGGCGTGGGCGCGGTTTATATCCTGCCCGGCGCGGAAGGGAATATTCTTACGGATTTCATCACGGGAAATCTGACGAAAGGAACGAAAATCCATGAAAACTAAAAAAACGGCGCTGCCCGGGCCAAAAGAAATAAAAAAACTGGAAGATAAATACCTTTTCCAGACTTACAAGCGAACCGAGATTTATTTGTCTCACGGCAATGGGGCGTATGTTTACGACATCGAAGGACGGATGTATCTCGATCTTCTCGCGGGCATATCGGTAAACTCGCTCGGCTACAATCACCCGCGGATTGTGGATGTAATTGATGAGCAGGGAAAAAAGCTGATTCACGGCTCCAATCTTTTTTATCACCAATACCAGGGATTGCTGGCGAAAAAGCTCACGGAAATTTCCGGCATGTCCCGCGCGTTTTTCGCCAACAGCGGTACGGAGGCCATGGAAGCCGCGATGAAAATCGCCCGCGCTTACGGCAAATCCGGCAAGCGCAAGGGAAAAACAAAGATTCTTTCGCTGAAAAATTCCTTCCACGGCCGAACGTTGGGCGCGCTGAGCATTACCGCCCAGGAGAAATATCAGGCGCCTTTTCTGCCGCTGGTGCCGGATGTGGAAATTGTCGAGGAAACGACCGTCGCGGCTCTTAAAAAAGCCTTCTCGGACGATGTCTGCGCCCTTGTGCTTGAACCCGTGCAGGGCGAGGGCGGAGTATTCCCGATGAAGGCGGCTTTCATGCGTGCCGCGCGTGAGTTTTGCGACCGCTACGATGCGCTTCTTATCGCCGATGAAATCCAGTGCGGGCTAGGGCGAACCGGCAAATGGTTCGGCTTTGAGCATTTCGACGTTCGTCCGGACGTCATTACGCTGGCAAAATCGCTTGCGGCCGGATACCCGCTTGGCGCGGTTTTGGGAAACATGAAAGTGGCGAAAGTTCTTACGCCCGGCGATCATGGCACGACGTTCGGCGGAGGCCCGCTGGCCTGCCGGCTTGCGCTGGAAGTCATATCCGTCATTGAAGATGAAGGGCTGATCGCGAACTCTAAAAAGCTGGGCGGCTATCTCATGAAGGGCATACGCGAGATCGGGAAGAAATACGCAACCGTAGGCGAAGTGCGCGGCTTTGGACTCATGATAGGCGCGGAACTCGGAAGCGATGCCAAGGAGGTTTTCAACCGGCTGCTTGGCAAGGGAATTATCGCCAATGTTACGCACGATACCGTTCTGCGGCTGATTCCGCCGCTGGTTATTACGAAGAATCAGTGCGATGAATTTCTCGAAATGTTATACGCGGTGCTGGGAAACATTGAATCCAGCCGGGCGTAAAGAAACGCTGATCATTCAATAAACGGGTTGGTGCATGACAACGTTCATATCTGAAAATCTGATTGTCCGAAAGGCCCGGCTCCGGGATGTCGGCGAGATTGCGCGGATTGTAAATTTTTACGCGGAGCGGCAGCAGATGCTTCCCAAGACGCATTTGCAGCTTTATGAAAACCTGCGGGATTTTTCCGTCGTCGAAAATAAGGCTGACCCGTCGGGACAGATCATTGCCTGCGGCGCGCTGCATATTTATTGGGAAAATCTCGCGGAAATTCGCGCCATCGCCGTTGCGGAAGGAATGAATCGCAAGGGAATCGGAAAACTGCTGGCCGAGCGCCTGATTGACGAAGCGAGGGAGCTCGGCCTTGAACAGGTCTTCTGTTTCACCTATGTGCCGAAATTTTTCAACAGTCTGGGATTCATTCAGGTGGAGCACAGCGTTCTGCCGCTGAAGGTTTACAATGAATGTTTCCAATGTCCTAAATTCAACAATTGCGACGAAATCGCCATGGTGCTGCAGCTATGACAAATCGAAAATCGGCGTCAACAGTCAAAGACGCGGAAACGCGGGCATCCCGCCGGCAGGTTCCGGAAAACGAGAGCGGCAAGTCCGCGGTTCCGGCAAAGCCTAAAGATTCCGCGACCGGCTCATCAGGGTCAAAAAAGGCGTCAATACAGGGAGCGTGGCGTCCGATTGAGGGCGGCGTCACCGCGCCCGAAGGCTACATGGCTTCAGGCATCGCGGCGGGTGTCAAAAAGCAGGGGCCGGATGTTGCCGTGGTGTTTTCGACGCAACCTGCCGTGGCTGCCGGAGTGTTTACGAAAAACCTCGTACAGGCGGCGCCTGTTGTTTTGAGCCGTGAAAACCTGAAACTCTCCCGCGGCCGCGCGCGCGCGATTCTTATTAACTCCGGCTGCGCCAACGCGTGTACCG
>JAIRVC010000038.1 GCA_031254095.1 Acidobacteriota bacterium | reverse complement strand
GGTTGACGCGGCGCGCGCGGGAGTCGTCGAAATCGAAAGGCAGTATCAGGAAGGCGCCATTACCGATGGCGAGCGGTACAACAAGATCATCGACGTCTGGTCGGATGTAACCGAAAAAGTATCGGATGAAATGTTCCTCAAGATGAAAAAGCAGGATGACGACGGCTACGAGTTCAATCCGATTTACATCATGGCCGACTCCGGCGCGCGCGGAAGCAAACAGCAGATCCGTCAGCTTGCCGGTATGCGCGGTCTTATGGCCAAGCCGTCCGGCGAGATTATCGAAACCCCGATTACGGCCAATTTCCGCGAAGGGCTGGATGTATTGCAGTACTTTATTTCGACCCATGGCGCGCGTAAAGGCTTGGCGGATACGGCGCTGAAAACCGCCGATTCGGGATACCTGACCCGGCGGCTTGTCGATGTGGCTCAGGACGTCATAATTTCAATCGACGACTGCGAAACGCTTGACGGCATTTACGTTACATCAATCATTGAAGGCGGGGAGACGGTGGCGCCTCTAAGGGATCGCATCGTCGGGCGCATTTCGCTGGAAAACATTAAAGATCCTCTGACCGGCGAAACCATTCTGGGGATCAACGAGGAGATTACCGAACTGCTTGCCGCTGAAATTCAGGCCGCGGGCATTGAGAAGGTAAAGATTCGTTCGGTGCTGACCTGCAAGGCAAAGCGCGGAGTTTGCGTCAAATGCTACGGGCGAAATCTGGCGACCGGCAGGATGGTCGATCTCGGCGAGGCCACGGGGGTAATTGCGGCTCAGTCCATCGGCGAACCCGGCACGCAGTTGACAATGCGTACATTCCACATCGGCGGCACGGCCAGCCGTACCGCGGAACAGTCCACGGAGGAATCAAAGAGTCACGGCATTATCCGTCTTCTCAATGTCCAGCATGTCACCTACAGGGACGGCGATCTGGTTGCAATGAACCGCAACGGCATGATGATTGTTGCTGATGACATTGGACGGGAAATGGAGCGGCACGCAATCGCTTCCGGCGCTATTTTAAAGGTGAAGGAAGGGCAGAAAATCAAACCCGGACAGCTTCTGCTGGAATGGGATCCCTATACACATTCCACGCTGACCGAATTTGGCGGTAAAGTGGTTTTCAGGGACATTATAGAAGGCGTTACCGTCAAGGAAGATCGCGATGAAAACACCGGTCTGGCGCATAAAGTGATCATGGAATCGGTTGACGAGAAATACCAGCCGGAAATCGAAATCTGGAATGCCAACGGCGTAATGGAAAAGAGTTACCGGCTTCCCGCCAAAGCCACTCTCTGGGTGGACAACGGCGAGGAGGTTTTCCCTGGCAGCATTCTTGCCAAACGCCAGAAAGAAACGCGCAAAACCAAGGATATCACCGGCGGCCTGCCGCGCATTGTCGAGCTTTTTGAGGCGCGCAAGCCCAAAGAACCTGCCGTTATTACTGAAATCGACGGCATACTTAAAGACGGCGGCCTTGTGCGCGGTCAACGCAAACTCGAAGTGCATCATGAAAGCGGCACGGCGATCAAGGAATACCTTGTGCCGCGCGGCGTACATGTCAACGTGCAGGAAGGCGAGTTTGTGCGCGCCGGCGAGGCTCTTATTGACGGGCCGCGCAATCCGCACGACATTTTGCGCGTGCTGGGCGAAAAGGAATTGCAGAGCTACCTGGTCAATGAAATTCAGGAAGTCTACCGTCTGCAGGGCGTCTATATCAACGACAAGCATATCGAAGTGATAGTGCGTCAGATGATGCGCTGGATCAAAATCGAGGAAGTGGGCGATACAGAGTTCCTCATGGACGAACAGGTTGACAAATTCCGCTTCTATGAGGAGAACGAGCGGGTAGAGGCATCGGGCGGCCAACCCGCAAAAGGGCGTCCGCTGCTTCTCGGCATTACCAAGGCTTCGCTTTCGACCGACAGCTTCATTTCCGCCGCTTCGTTCCAGGAGACGACCAGAGTGCTGACCGAAGCCGCCATCAGCGGCAAGGTTGATTATCTTCGCGGCCTGAAGGAGAACGTTATTATGGGACGCCTGATCCCGGCCGGAACCGGTATGGATTTATACCACAACATCAAGTTGACGGAACAGATCGTGCCGCTGGAATTTCCTAAAGAGCAGGATATGAATATTGAGATAGATGAAGCAGGCGTTGTCGCCGATCTGGAATATGCTTTTGCCGATGTGATCGCCGACTAATAAAGGAAACCTCTAAAAGCTTCAAAATCAATGATTGCGGCCGGGACAAAAGCTGAGTTTACATTTGAGTTAAACGAGCATTTTGGATCGGCCGCGTAACGCAGAGTTTGGTTTTTTTAAGGTTCCCTAACCGCAACCGCATTTTTGCGCGCGACCAAATTTAAACCCGCTTTGCCGCGCGCTTTCCGCCAATTTTACTTCTCTCATATCAGTTTTGAAAGCACACGGTTCCGCGCTTCGCGCTGCGCCGATGGTTACTCATGTCTCGCGTCTCCGGCGCTGATTTGATGTGTTATATTTTTAATGCGTTCGTCCTGTGCGGTAGCGCCCTGTGGTTGCGGATAAACATAAAATCCAAGCCCTGAATTGCCCCTCTGTTTTGTTGGCATATATCCTCTATTTTGTTGGCGCATGTCC
>JAIRVC010000382.1 GCA_031254095.1 Acidobacteriota bacterium | reverse complement strand
CGGCAAAATCCGGAGCATCGAACTGGATCGTAATCCAGGACGGAATCGCTACGCCGTTACGGCTGGCCGGTGATTGAACCTGGAGATTCAGCAGTTCTTTCTCCAGCTCGGGAATTTTCGTACTTAACCAGACGATTCCATCAATATCTCCGTCTTTATTGATGAATATCCGGGCGCCGATCCCGCGACTAGGACGAGATATATACGTAATATCGTCTGCCGGCCAGCCCGCGTTGGCAATCTCCCGTAATCGCGGTTTGTCTATTGTTACATTCGGCGCGGAAATGTCGGACACAATCGTAAAGTACCGTTGGTTTTTATAAGTAAGCACGGGCGGCAGATTACTGATACCGATGTCTCGTTCCTGCGTGTCGAAGGGATCGTTCGGAATGGTAATAATCATGGCCTGCGAATACTCCGGCTTGGAGGCTGTATCAACGGTTCCATCCGGCAAAAAAGCTATGCGGACAAAAAAAGCGGTCGGCGTCGGGACTCCATAAAGCAGCGTAGGTCTGTAGCGCCATTTACGGACAGCGTCTATGGCCGCAGTTCTGAGCATTCCAGGTCCGCTTAATACGTCAATATTCACAACCGTTCCTTCTTCGTCCGTCGTTACCTCAAGTTCGATCGTGCCTGATATGCCGCTGGATTTCGCGGCTTCAGGATAGACCGGCTCTACCATGTGAGTCCGGCTCGCTAGCATGATATTGTCGCCTATTCTGACCGGCGCGGGCGTACCGGCTGTGCTTTG
Organism: Acidobacteriota bacterium; assembly: GCA_031254095.1. Lineage (GTDB taxonomy): Bacteria > Acidobacteriota > UBA6911 > UBA6911 > UBA6911 > UBA6911. The sequence goes on along the minus strand of JAIRVC010000382.1, from coordinate 3,689 downwards.
TTCATCTGATTGAGACAGCAGCGTCTTCGGGTTTGTGAGAAGCGTGATTGATAAAACCGCAAACAGCGCGGCAGCCGCGATGATTTCGCGTCGGGTCGAACGTTTGAAACCTGTAATCATGGCTAATCTCCTTTTAAGTTGTGCTTTGTTTTCGAGAATGCCCGCTACTACGGGCAGACGGCGGGAATGATGAAACCGCTCCAAAAGGCCGATGAGCGCGCCGCCGTAGCGTTCGCCGTCTTCGCCTTGTACGCGGGACAGCGCGAGCGCGTCGCAGGCCAGTTCGCGGTCGGCGCGCATACGGGCGAAGGCCCACCAGAGCAGCGGATTGAACCAGTGAAGCGATTGCAAAAGGGCGACAATCCAGCCTGTCCAGATGTCTCCCTGTTTAAAATGCGCGAGTTCATGCAGAAATATAAAGCGCAATTCCTCGCGCGGAACCTGCCCGGCGATGTCAGCCGGCAATAAAACGCGCGGCCGGAGGCAGCCGAAAAGCGCGGGGCTTTTTACCTGATCGGTAATCACCAGCCCGACAACCGTGCGTACGCGCATAAGCTGTTTGCAGTCTTCAAACAATTCCAGCAGGGACTGGTCGGTGGCCTGCCGCAGTTTTCGCACCGAACGCCAGAGCCGGAAATTATTCACCGCCACCACCGCGATCATGACCAGCGTTCCGGCCAGCCAGACAATGGAAAGCGCGGCAAGCGGGGATATGGCATAGCTTTTTGAAGACGGCGAAGCGCTTTCTTTGCTCGCGCCGCCGCCGCGCGTCAGGTTTGAGGCGTCAGCCGCAGTTTCCCCGCCGTTTAAGGTTATTGCCGGAATTTCATGAGGAGAAACGAGACTTTCTTCAAAAATCGCCTGTGGTAAAAAATTCCACAGGCTCAGGCGGCTTTCAGGGCCAAACGGCAAAACCATCCTGAAAAGCAGGATCAGCCAGAGCGCGTAGAGCCACCTTGCCGGAAGCCGCCGCCGTCCCGCGAACTGAACAATGGCTATGACGGCGATGGACACGGCCGCGTATGCCGACAACCGGATAATCCATGTGAACACGTTAATAACGTTTTCCATAACAACACCTTTCGAATTCGCTGACCACTAACCACTGATCACTGACCACTGATCACTGACCACTACTTAGGCTTTTTCTCCAGAATCGCTTTCAGTTCGGCTATGTCGCCGTCGGAAAGTTCCTGGTGCTCAATAAATGAAGCCAGCATCGTTACGGCGGCGCCGTCGAAAAACCGCTCGACGAAAGATTGAGTGTGAACATGGAGACACTCGCTTTCGTCGAGCAGCGGGAAATACAGGTATCCGCGTCCCTGAACCTCAAAGCCGAGGACGTTTTTTTTGATCAGGCGATTCAGCAAGGTTTTTATGGTTCGCGGCGACCAGTCTGTTTCGCTGGTCAACTGATCGATAATCTCGCCCGCCGCCAAAGGCGACCGGCGCCACAAAACCCGGCAAACCAGCCATTCAGCATCTGAAATCTTCATCGCGTCGTGCATTTGTCAACCTCCTTTGATTACTGCTGTAATCAAGATTACTCGTGTAATCGTAAATGCGCAAGAAAAAAATGTACAGATGGTAGCCGCCTCACGGCGGCCAGTGGTTAGTGATCAGTGGTTAGTGGCTAGTGGCTAGAAAAATCCGCCGTGAACCATCTTTGGGGTAACTTTTTAAAATGAAGTTAATAGGTAAGAAAAGAAAGTGTGGATTGATGAAAAGCGGGTTATTTTCTACAGCTCGCAACTGACTCTACGCCGGCAAGCATCCCGCAGGCGGCGGCTATATCCTCGCCGCGCGGTCGGCGCACGCTTGCCGTAACGTAATTATCCGCCAATGTCTTTGCGAAAGCTTCCACGCGCTCAGGCGCGGGCGGAGAAAATGGAAGCGCGGGATCGGCGTTCAGGGGAATAAGGTTGATCTTGTGTCTGAGATTTCCGAGCAGCCGCACAAGGCGGCGCGCGTCCTCAATCGAGTCGTTCACGCCGCCGATCAGGACGTATTCAAACGTAATCCGCCGCCGCTCGGCAAGCGGAAACCTGCGGCAGGCGTCAAGCAGAGCGGCGATGTTCCATTTTCGGTTGACCGGCATCAAGCGGTCGCGCGCCGCGTCGGTCGAAGCGTTCAGCGAAATTGCCAGATTCGGCGTAACCGGTTCGGAAGCCAGCCGTTCAATGCCGGGCACTATCCCGGAGGTGGAAAGCGTAATTCTCCGGGGCGAGATTGACATGCCTTTACCGCAGGTCATCAGCCGCAGCGCCGACATGACGTTTTCATAATTGTTAAGCGGCTCTCCCATTCCCATAACCACGATGTTCAGGCGTTTCGCCTGTACGCCGCGATCAGCTTCAAGCGCAAGAACCTGTCCCGCGATTTCTCCGGCGGAAAGATTTCTCAGCATCGGCAGGCGTCCTGTCGCGCAGAAAAGACAGCCCATCGCGCATCCGACCTGCGTGGATACGCACAGGGTGTCCCGGCTTTCCTCCGGAATAAAAACGGCTTCAACGCGTTGCCCCGCTCCGGCATTAAAAAGATAGCGGCGCGTTCCGTCGCGGGAAACGAATACCTGGCTTATTTCCGGATATTCGATGGAAAAACGCGCGCGAAATTTTTCACGCAAAGGCTTGCCGATGTCGGTGAACTGTTCCCAGTCACGGTACAATCTGCGATAGACGCCCGCGTATATCTGCCGCGCGCGATACCGGGGTTCGCCAAGTTCCAAAATCGCCGCTTCGATTTCAGCCGAAGTCATTCCAACAAGATTTGCCACCGCCATAACCATTAGTTTGCGCTTATTCGTGTTAATTCGTGGTTCAATTTAGAGGTTCCCTTCAATAATCCTTGCGAATCAGTGGCAGATCAATGACGATGCGCGCGCCTGTTGGAATATTCGCTTCGGCGTAGATGCTGCCCCGGTGATCGGCGATAATCTGCCTCACAATCGCAAGGCCAAGCCCGGTGCCGCCTTTGCGCGTGGAAAAATAGGGCTGGAACAGGCTGTCGTGGTTTTCGTCGTAAACTCCGCGACCGTTGTCGCTGATTTCAATCCGCGCCGTTCCCTGAATCCGGTCGGGGAAAGCATAAATACGAAGCGTCCGTTCGCCCGTATTTTGCGACATGGCTTCTATGGCGTTATTGAAAATATTAACGAAAGCCCGTTTCATCTGCTCCGGATCAAGCTGGATCCTCGGCATGTCCGCGTCGAATTCTTTCAAAATCTGTATATCGGAAACGCGCCCGTCGTAGAGCTTCAGCGCGTTCTCGATAATTACGCGGATGTCGGCGTCTTTCGGACGCGCTTCCGGCAGACGGGCAAAACGCGAAAATTCATTGACAAGGTTTTTCAAGGACTCCGTTTCCTGAATGATTGTCTGAACGCTGTCTGTAAGGATGCGTTCAAAGCGCGCGAATTCCTCAAGCCTGAGCGTCTGTAAATCCTCCGGCGCGGTTGGGGCGATATTTTTGTATCTTTTCAGAACCCGCTCCGCGGAAAGACGGATAGGGGTTAAAGGATTTTTGATTTCATGCGCCAGCCTCTGCGCCACTTCCTGCCACGCGGCCGCTTTTTCCATCTGGTAGATACGTTTTTCGTTTTCCTCAAGGCCGGCGGTCATTCTATTAAACGACGCAACAAGGCTGCCGAGTTCATCGAAAGCCGGGCAATCCACGCGATGGGACAGGTT
>JAIRVC010000360.1 GCA_031254095.1 Acidobacteriota bacterium | reverse complement strand
CGGTACGCTCCCTTACCCATGAACCGAGATACCGGTCGGGCACAAAAATAATGCCGCGTCCGGCCGGAAGACGGCGGGCGATCTGTTCCGCGTTGGAACTGGTGCAGCAGACATCCGACAGCGCCTTTATGTCCGCCGTCGAATTGACATAACACATCACAAGATGATCCGGATATTGCGCCTTGAGTTCTTTCAGGTCTTCGGGCGTAATCATGTCGGCCATGGGACACCCCGCCTCCGGCTCCGGCAGGATGACAGGCCGCGACGGATTGAGGATGGCGGCGGTTTCCACCATGAAGCGGACGCCGCAGAAAACAATGACCGATGCTTCCGCCTTGCGGGCCGCGACGCTCAGGCCATAGGAATCGCCTACGTAATCAGCGCAATCCTGCACATCGCCCGGCTGATAGGTGTGGGCGAGAATGACCGCGTCCCGTTCTTTTTTGAGCGCGGCGATTTCGTCGCGCAACTCCGGCATAATTTTTTCCATTTTGGCAATTATGATTCTTCCCGGATAAACAGAATCCGGGAGCAGCTGTCGCAGAACATGATGGTTTCGGTGAGAAGCAGATCGGCGTACATCTGCGGGCGGATGCGGATGTGACAGGCGCAGCACAGTTCATCTTTTGCTTCCGCGAGCGCGATGCCTTTACGCGCGTCCGAGATTCTCCGGTAGTGATCCATAAGTTCAGGATCGACGCCGGCTTCAATAGCGGTTTTTTCTCCGCGCAGGATGTCAAGTTCTCTTTCCAGCGCGGGAATATCCTCTTTCATCCGGCGAATCTCGTCGTCAATCGCGGCGCGCTCCCGGCGCATTTCCGTTTCGGCAAGCTTTATCGCGTTTTCACCGGATTCCAGTTCCTCCATCAAATCCAGGATTTTGTCTTCCTCGTCCCCGATGCGCGTTTCGGCAGTCTTTATCTCGCTGAGCATGGCCGTGTATTCCTTGTTGGTTTTCACCGCCATGAGCTGTTCTTTGAGCCGCGACAGTTTGGCGCGCGCCAGTTCAACCTCTCCCTCAAGCGTCCGGCGCCGGTTGGCCAGTTCCCTGACCAGCGCGACCCTGTCCTCGTGAGCCGCCTTGGCGCGCTGCGCGGCCGCTTCAAGATCGCTCGTTTTTACGGGGATTTCTGAAACTTTTTTATGCAGAACGGAGATATTCTTTTCTATGTCTTGCAGGGCTATCAGCTTCCGGAGATCAGGATTCACCGGCGCGGCCCTCCGGGCAATTTACGGACGGCTCCCTTTGAAAAGCGCAAAAGGTTTTGGGGAACGTTTCTGCTTTCATAACCGCGGCTGTATGACATAATTCTTTTTTGTCCGTAAAAGATTTACTATAGCTTGGAGTGTTTTCCGTGTCAATTGTTACGAAGAACCGGAGAATCGTCAGTTTCGCTGGTTTCCGGATATTGACCTTCAACCGAAACAACGGGAAAATCTATTAGTTATGAGAGTTGTTCTTCAGCGGGTAAGTCAGGCGGAAGTTTCCGTTACAGGAGAAACGATCGGGCGCATTGGGCCGGGACTGCTGGCGCTGGCCGCCGTCTCGCGTCAGGATGAAGAAAAAGACCTTGTGTGGATGGCGCGGAAAATTGTCGATCTGCGCGTCTTTGACGATGACAGGGGGAATCTTAATCTGAGCCTGCGCGACATTCGCGGCCAATTGCTGGTGGTGTCACAGTTCACGCTTTACGGCGACTGCAAAAAAGGCCGGCGGCCTTCATATTCCGAAGCGGCGCCGCCTGCGGAAGCGGAGGCGCTTTACAAAAGGTTTGTCGAAATCGCGCGTGAGTCCGTTCCCGACGTTCAGACCGGCAGATTCCAGGCGGCGATGGAAGTCCGGCTGACGAATGACGGCCCCGTTACGCTGATTCTCGACAGCAAAGGAAGCGCTGATTAGCTGATTAAAGGATAACGGTTATTATGGGCGCAATTATACTAAGAATCCTGCTTCTGGCTTTGGGCGTCTGGCTGGTCAGATCTTTTCTGGCGTCAATTCTGGGTACAGGAAAAACCCGTTCAAAGAAATCAAAGACGGAAGAAACCGGCGTTATGGTGAAGGATCCTGTTTGCGGTATGTACATGGACTCAAGACTGGCCGTCCGTCTTGACAGACGCGGCAAGCCCGTATATTTCTGTTCCGAGAACTGCAAATTAAAATACCTTTCGGAATCCACGGACAAATTTCCCCAGGAATGAGCAATCGGCTCGAACATATTTCAGTTTTCAGTATAAAAAAATGCTACTGAGGCGTATAATTCCGTTTGTTTGTTAAATGTAACAAGGTGTGGTGAAAGTGTCCGGCAAAGGAATTACTGATTACGGGAACAAAAAACTCTTCGCCGAAGACTCTGTTCTGGAGTGTCTGAAAGTTTTGGAGTCCGGAGAGGCGGAAGATTTATTTGAACTCCTCCCGCGGATAAGCGTTGTACGCGATCAGCGGTTTTACCCGCTTTTGCTTGCGTTGCTCAAACATAAGGATGTCCGGCATCGTGAATTTGCGGCCTACGCCATGGGCGCCATGGCGGACGAGGCATTTCTCGAACCGCTGAAAAAAGCCTTTTTTAAAAACCGGCAAATTAGTGATTTCGACGGTCTTGAATTGCAAACCGCCGTTATAGAAGCGATCGGGGCGATCGGAAACGACGATGCCGTTGATTTTTTTCTGCCGGAATTATTGAAGCTCCGTGGAGCGACCGACGGCGAGCGGACTAAAAAGGACGAAGGAATGCGCCGGTGCATTATCGGAGCGATCGGCGCCATCGCGCAGCAAGGGAGACCGCGTTCTCAGGCGGCGCTTGCTGAACTGGCGGCAAACAAAGACCCGGAAATTCAGATCATGGCTCTCGTCGAACTTTCGGGCGCCTACTGGCACAGGCCAAACGACATCAGCGACGAGGTGTTGCGTAACATTTACGGTCTGACCGCCAGCCGTAACCGTGCTGTCGCGGAAGCGGCGCTCGCGGCTTTACAGAACCTTGCGGATGTGGGTTGCAGGCGCGCGGAAGCGCTCTTCCGCACAAATCAAAAATAATAATACCAATTGCAAAATCCTTATTTTTGACCGCTAATAAACATCCATGCGTGTCGTTCTGCCTGCCGCCGTCAGCCGGTACCTTTGGCGGCTGCTCAGAGGCTTATCCGGGATCGTCATTTCAATGAGTCCCGCATCCAGCGCGGGGCGCAGGTAAGTATTTTGGAAATG
>JAIRVC010000281.1 GCA_031254095.1 Acidobacteriota bacterium | reverse complement strand
CCAATATCCGTTCACCGCCATGATGATCTGTGGCCGGTGCGGGACGCACTTCAGGCGCAAGACCGCATACGGCAGGCACTATTGGAACTGCGCCGCTTATTTGCGGGAAGGAACAAAGGGATGCCGCTCAAAGCAAATCCCGGAGGACACGCTGGCGCTGATCGCCGCCGAGGCGCTCGGGCTGGACAGCTTCGATGAAACGGTTTTTGCGAAGCGGATCGCGGAGATCCGTGTTCCCGAGGACAACCGGCTGATCTTTGTGTTTCGGGACGGGCACACCGACGAACGGACGTGGCAAGACCGATCTCGTTCGGAAAGCTGGACCGCCGAAATGCGGCGGGAAGCCGGAGAACGGCAGCGCACGGCCATAAAAAGAAGGGAGAAGGACATATGAACACATCAACGCAATCGCAGGTTACCGTGATACCGCCGACCCTATCGTTAGGGCAATGCAGTGCGCCGGCCCTGGGCAAGAAGCGGCGCACGGCAGGTTACGGGCGGGTATCGACCAAGGAGGAGGAGCAACAAACCAGTTACGCGGCGCAGGTGGATTACTATACCAAGTACATCCAGTCCAACCCGGAGTGGGAGTTCGTCGGCGTCTATACCGATGAGGGCATTTCCGCGACCACCACCAAAAAGCGCGACGGATTCAACCGCATGATCCAGGACGCGCTAGCCGGAAAGATCGACCTGATTCTCACCAAAAGTGTGAGCCGTTTTGCCCGCAATACCGTGGACACCCTGACCACCGTGCGCAAGCTCAAGGAAAAAGGGATCGAGGTGTATTTTGAGAAGGAAAGCATCTACACTTTAGACAGCAAGGGCGAACTGCTGATTACGATCATGTCATCGTTGGCGCAGGAGGAGAGCCGGAGCATCTCGGAAAACGTAGCGTGGGGCCAGCGCAAGCGCATGGCGGACGGCAAGGTCTCGATGGCGTACAAGCAATTCCTCGGCTACGAAAAAGGACCGGATGGCAAGCCTCGTATCGTTGAAGCCGAGGCCACGATCGTCAGACAGATCTACAACCAGTTTTTGCGGGGAATGTCGTACAACCAGATCGCGAAACAACTGACGGATCAAGGCGTCCCGACGCCGCGCAACAAACAGGGCTGGGCCGTCAGCACGGTGATGAGCATCCTGAAAAACGAGAAGTACATGGGCGACGCCATCCTGCAAAAGACGTTCACGATCGATTTCCTGAGCAAGAAAACCAAGGCGAATCAAGGCGAGCTACCGAAATATCACGTAAAAAACTCGCATCCCGCGATCATTGAGCCGGAGGTGCACGAACTGGTGCAACGCGAGATCACGAGGCGGGCGGACGGGCCGGTCAAAAACGGACTGGGCGTCTTCGCGCGGCAAGTTTTGTGCGGGGAGTGCGGCGGGCTATATGGAGCCAAGGTCTGGCATTCCCGCGACAAGTACCGGCGCGTCGTTTTCCAGTGCAATGAGAAATACGGCTCGGGAAAGCGGTGCGCGACGCCGCATGTGACAGAAGAGGAGCTAAAGCAGGCGTTTGTGGCGGCAATGAATCAGCTGATAACCGACCGGGAGGCCGTTGTGGAAGACATCCGTCTCTTGCTGCCGAAGCTCGCCGATACAACCAAGCTGGAGTGGGAGAAGGCGTCGGCGCTTCAGGAGAGGGATGAGCGCCGGAGCCTGCTGGAAAAGTGCGTGGAGGAAAACGCGTCGGTTGCGCTGGATCAGCAAGCGTATGAGGAGCGATACCAAGGTCTCGTATCGAAGTACGTGGCGACCCAGGAAAGGCTCGCGGATATCGAGGAAAAACTCCTGGCGCGCGCGATTCGGCGCGAAACGCTGCGGCGGTTCATTGAGGCGTTCGAACAAAGACAGGATCCGGTTGAGCAATTTGATGAACTGACATGGCGCTGTTTAGCGGATACGGTAACGGTCACGACCGGCGGCGCGCTGTTCCGTTTCAAAAACGGCGCTGAAATCCGCGTCGGCGTCCGCGGCAAAAAATAAGCCCGTCCTGTTGTCAAGCGCTCCTGGGGGGCGCTTTTTTCCTGCTCCAATCGTTCAGTGCGAGGTGTATGGATGGATGCGTTCGCGATAAGGGACATTCTGGCTCAATACCGGGCGTTGCAGGGCGAGCACGCGCTCCTGCGCTCGCTTGCCGTGCGAGATGGCGATGAGGATGTCCCGCCTGGTTTGAGAAAGAAGATCGCGGTGATCGAGGCGTGGCTGCGGCTTTTGACGGACGAGGAATGGTTCGTGGTGACGAAGCATCTGGTGGATCAGCTTACTTGGGCGATGGTGCTTGGGGAGTATGAGAGGCGCTGGGGGCCGGAGCAGATCCGCGATGAGCGAACACTTAAGCGGACGCAGGCGCGGGCGCTGCAAAAGATCGCGGCATGTGTCGGGCAAAACAACCTGGGTGCGCGTATCCATGCGTTGTTTTCGTGATGTTAATTGGTATATGTACAATACGACAGAAACAAGAGGAGGAATCCATATGAACATTCGGACAAATAAAAAGTATCTTCTGCTGATTCCACTGGTCGTGAGTCTGATCATGCTGACGTTTTTTTCGGCGGCGTTTGAGCAGATCGTCAACGAGAAACACGAGCAAAAATACAACACCGTGAAAAGATCCCTGAACTTTATCGTCTCGGTGGTCGATCATATCGTGGAAGCGGACGGCAACTGGGAAACGTATGATTACAGTACAATTCTGACGGGGGTATTCCAGGGGATCGATGAGACGTCGGCGGTGCATGTTGTGCTCCTGAACCACGATCTGACCCCGATTTCGGGCTCCTTTGTCAATGAGCTGGATGAAACGTTTGACCTTCTGAGTCACGACGCGTTTGTGACGGCGGTCACAGAAAGCGACGATCAGGGCGAGCTGACGATCACGATCAGCGACGGGAATGACCAGCCTTATGAAATGCTGGTCTACTTCAAGAAAATACCGACCGGTGTTTATGACAACAAGCTCATCGCCGTGTACGGTGTGAGCAAGTACGCAATCGATGACAATTTCGCGCCGTGGCTTGTTTGGGGCATTGTTGGGTTGGTGGCCATGACAGTCCTGCTGCAAATCTGGATGATCCTTTATATTTCAAAATTGTCGGACACGGAGCGGCTTGCGCAGAAAAACAACGAAAAGGCGGGTGATCCGAATGCATCTGAGAGATCTGCTTGAGGTGCTGATCCACGCGGTTCTCGCGGTATTCGGCGTATCCGCGCGGGAATTGCGTTACAAAGACATCCGAAAGTTGAAAGCGGCGAAATTCATCTCCAACGCGATCATCTCCTCCTTTGGCGCTACCATCGTATTCCTTTTGGCGTCCATGACCGATTTGCCTCCCCAGATGGGATACATTATGGCTGGGTTGGTCGGTTGGGGCGGCCCGCAAATTATCGACAAGTTGTTTGAGAAGAATGTCGATATCGCGAAAGAGATGAAACAGGAAAAAGAAAATGCGAAGGCGGGCAAGGCTACCGACGGCAACCAAGAGGACGGCGAATCATAGCGCTGGCGGCATTTTCTCACCCTGTGTACCGATTTGCCACCCCCTCCCCGCCGGCGTCGCTGTAAATGCTGACGCCGGCGGGGTTTTTTGCTTCGTAGAAAATCGCGCAGGGCCGGAAATGTCACGGCTGTGTCATTCCCGGAGCGTTGCGTTATGCGCTAGACTGGCTGTAAAAACATGCTACACCGTAGCGAAAGGAGATTCTTATGGTAAAAACTATCACGGTAGACCCCGGCGATTCGGCGCTTCTCAATGGACGGACGGAGGTTCAGGCTTTCTTCCCCGAGGAGGGCGAGGATGTGTCCGCGATGGCGGCGGCAGGCCCCAATGTAAACTACCTGTCCCTGGCCGAAATCAAGAAGAACAGCACCGGCGCGAATGTGGCCTTCGCACAAAAGCAGCTGCTGGTCTACATGCCCAGCGAAGCGTACTACGTGGTCGTGGACGGCGCTTTCGGTACCGTGACCGAGGACGCGGTCAAGGCGTTCCAGAAGAAGTGCGGCATTTCGCAGGATGGCGTTGTCGGTGTAGGCACTTGGCCGCGCCTTGGGCCGGAGGTGTACTCCAACATGGCCAGCTACTGGAACAAGAAGCAGTCCGTGGAAGAAGTGCAGCGCCTGCTGAAGCTCTCAGGCCGCTACACGGGGACGATCGACGGCCTCTTCGGGATCAATACCGAAAACGCCATCAAGAGCTTCCAGAAAGCCTACGGCATCACGCAGGATGGCATCTGGGGCAAGCAGTGCTGGGGCATCACCGAGCAGGGGTATCTGTAAGATCTGGGATATTACGGTCAGGCATTCGAAACCAAGGCAGGCCGGCGGGAAAACCGCCGGCCTGCTTTTTTATGTTGTTTATCTTACAGGCGATTGAAACGGCCCAATCAAGTATTCGGATACCTGGTCAGTATCTTCCAGGAATTCCTGTTGCATAAAACCCATCCGCCCGTCGATATTCAGATGATACCACTCCTCGCCGATACCCATAACATGAACTTCCCTACCGGTATAGTAATACCCAATCGGCGGTATATCAACGGTAG
>JAIRVC010000242.1 GCA_031254095.1 Acidobacteriota bacterium | reverse complement strand
CGACCACCTGTCCGCCAGTTCCGGCCGAACCCTTCTGGTTTTTTCCAAAGCCTTTTCTTTACGCCATTTTTCAATCTTCGCGTGGTCGCCCGAAAGCAAAACTTCGGGAACGGCGTATCCACGATATTCAGCCGGCCGCGTATACTGCGGATAATCCAGTAAACCCGCCGAAAAACTTTCGTTTACCGCCGATTCCCCGCAACCCAAAGCTCCGGGGATCAGCCGCACAACGGAATCAAGGAGCGCCATTGCCGGTATCTCTCCTCCCGTAAGAATGAAGTCTCCAATGGAAATCTCCATGTCCACGAGATGATCAATAACTCTCTGATCAACTCCTTCGTATCTGCCGCAGATCAAAATAAGATGCGGGACAGCCGCAAATTCTCCGGCCATTTCCTGCGTCCAGAGACGCCCCTGCGGGGTAAGAAGCGCTACCTTCCCGTTTTCGCCGCCCTCTGAAGCGCGGCAGGATTCCACCGCGTCAAAAAGCGGCCCCGGCATAAAAACCATACCCTCGCCGCCGCCGTAAGGGCGATCATCAACCGTCCGATGCCGGTCGCCAGTGAAATCCCGCAGATTCACCAGCCGTATATCCACAAGCCCCGCTTGCCGCGCCCGGCGAATAATACCGCAATCAAGCACGCCCGCAAACAGCTCGGGGAAAATACTTATAATATCAAACCTCATTTTCCAAGGTCCATCAGTCCTTCAGGCGGGTCTATGAGTATCCGCTTGTCCGGGATGGATACCTCAACGCAGATGTTTTTGACCGCGGGAATCAGATATTCCCGGCCGCCGCCACGGACGACAAGCTGCGCGTTGTCAGCTATATCGAGAACCTCGCTCACCGTTCCTATCGGCGTTCCGTCAATGCCGCTGACGGCGCATCCGACAAGATCGTGATTAAAATAAGTCCCTTCGGGAAGTTCCATTGCCTGATCTGCCGGAACCATCACCCAGCACCCTGCCCATGCCTCCGCGTCGCTGATCGTGTCTACGCCTTCAAACTTCAGAACTTTACGTCCCTTGTGATCCCAGACATCTTCAAGTTTTTTCCGTGTCCGGGCCTGCCGCCTGCCGTCGTCAAATTCCAGCCACACTTCGCCGAGATCGTCAAAGCGGTCCGGGTTGTCCGTGTAAATATCCGCCAGAACCTCGCCCCGATTCCCTCTTGTCCGGGCAATCCGGGCAATGGCGATAAAAGACGTATCCACAAAAAGGCCTTATTCCAGAATTTCCAAAACGAAACGTTTTTTAAGTTTCATGCCGGCCGCGCCCAGCAAAGTGCGAATACACCGTGCCGTTCTGCCCTGTTTGCCGATAACCTTGCCTAAATCATTGGACGCGACCCTAAGCTCCAGAACGGTTGTCTGCTCTCCGTCAATTTCGGTCACCGAAACCTGGTCAGGATTATCCACAAGAGCCTTCGCAATCATTTCCACAAGATCTTTCATCTCCGCCTCCTTGTTAGCCGGGACATTTCATTGAGACTCCGCCGCGTTGCGCCCGATCGGGCAACATGCCGTCCATACGCTTTCGACGCCGGCCTGCGCGCGCTTTGTCATCCGCGCGCCCGCTTGCGGCTGTCTTAAAAAATATCCAAGGACCACTTAAAGGAAACGCCGATTAATTGCCTGCACGGGCGAATTGCCAAATTGTTTACGGTTGCGCGGTGCTCGCAACCTCAACATATTTCAATATATGCCTCGGTTTCTGCGCTCCGTGCGCCTCGCACTTCATCCCGCGCAGACAATTAATCAACATTTCCTAAAAAAACAGCGCCATCGTGTATTTATTTTTGATGGGAGGAAGCAGCCTGAACCGGCTATGCGGACGCGGGAGCCGACGCCTTTTTTATCAGAGAATTCACCGTCTCCGAAGGCTGCGCGCCACAGGACAGCCAGTGCTGCACCCTGTCCATTTTCAGCTCAACCGCGGGAGGATTCGTTTTAGGATTGTAATGTCCAAGAATCTCCACAAAACTCCCGTCGCGATTCTGTCTCTGCTCCGATACCACTACCCTGTAAAAGGGCCTTTTTTTAGCCCCCATGCGCGTCAAACGTATTCTAAGCAAAACTCCTCCTCAACTACTTACTGTCAAAATAATTAAAACATCGATAATTTTGTCATACTGCCGTGCCGGTTTCAACTTTTTGTCCGGAACGATTCTACATTTTAGGGAACCGCATACCGCGCATCATACGCGGCATGATGCCCCGGCTCAGGTTGCGCATCATCTTCCTTGCCTCAACATAATTCTTCAACAACTGATTGATCTCCGAAACCGGGCGGCCGCATCCGCGTGAGATGCGTTTTTTCCGGCTTCCGTTGAGCATCTGGTGATTCTCGCGTTCACGCGGGGTCATAGAGCCGATGATCGCGTCAATGTGAATCAGTTCCTTTTCATCTACCTTCATCTGATTGATGCCGCGTAGCGGACCCATGTTCGGCAGCATTCCAAGAATCTGGTCGATCGGCCCCATCTGCCTTATCTGCTTCAATTGATCACGGAAATCGTCGAGCGTGAACTCGTCCTTGCGCAGTCTTTCCGCCATTTCCAGCGCCTGCTCCTGATCTACCGCCTCCTCGGCCTTTTCAATCAACGACAGCACGTCGCCCATGCCGAGAATCCGTCCCGCAAGACGATCAGGGAAGAACGGTTCAAGCGCGTCGGCCTTTTCGCCGGTTCCGACAAACTTGATCGGCTGTCCGGTCACCGTCTTGATAGACAACGCGGCGCCGCCACGCGCATCGCCATCCATCTTGGTAAGGATGACGCCAGTAAGTCCCAGCCGGTCATGGAACTCCTTTGCGCTACGCACGGCATCCTGTCCGGTCATGGCGTCGGTCACAAGCAGCGTTTCCACCGGAGGCGCAACCTCACGGATGCGCTCAAGTTCGCCCATCATTTCATCGTCGATATGCAGGCGTCCGGCCGTATCAATAAGCAGCACGTCATAGCCGCCGTTGCGCGCGTACCGCAGCCCTTTCGCGGCACGCGACACCGGATCTCGATCCTCCGGATCATCGAAATACTTTAAATTATTGTCGGCGCACAGCACGCGCAATTGCTCCACTGCCGCGGGACGATAAACGTCCACGGACAGCAGCAGCGGCGAATGGTTGTTTTTTGAAAGCCAGTAAGCCAGTTTCGCCGTGCTGGTGGTTTTACCCGACCCTTGCAGGCCTACCATCATAAAAACGCCGGGGGGCTGTTTGGCAAAGCGCAGTTCCGCCTGCTCTCCGCCGAGAAGTTCGACCAGTTCATCGCGAACCACGCGGATAACCTGCTGACCTGGCGTCAGGGATTCCATGACTTCCTGACCAAGCGCCTTATGTTTAATACGTTCAACAAATTCCTTGGCGATCTTGAAATGTACGTCGGCGTCGAGCAGGGCATTGCGAATTTCGCGCGCCATTTCTTCAACATGACGTTCGGATACCCGCCCCTGCCCGCTCAGATTACGGAGAATTTTCTGCAACTTGTTTGATAAATTGTCGAGCATTTCAATCCTTTACAGATACATATAAACAATCGAACATGATACCTGTATTTTCAGAAAATTTCCCGAAAAACATCCATCCGGCCAGGGCGCGCGCCCATCCGGGTAAGCTGCCTCGCGGCAGGGCGCGCGCATTAAAACCCCCAGCAAAGAAAGGAGATATATATAAC
>JAIRVC010000197.1 GCA_031254095.1 Acidobacteriota bacterium | reverse complement strand
AATCCGCTATATGCCTGCCGCAAAAAAACATCCGTATGCAATTTCTGTTTTCTTCCGTAAGTAAAACGAAGGCATTACAGTCCGCCGTGAATTCAGCCATTTTGTCATATGGCAACATCTGATTCTCGGTTTTACTTTTTTTTATGTCAAACATGCCCAAAAACTTTTTTTTATCGGAATAAACAAAAATCGAGGTCCTTGGGTTGGCCAGCGTGTAGTATTTACTGAGAGTTTTAAGATGAGCGGCGCTGACGACGTTGTCTTTGCCGGTTTCTTTTTTATGTATATCTCTTATGACGACGACCGATTTGCTGAAATTTTCAGCCAGTTTTTTCTTTAAAAAAGCCGATTGTGTTTTGGCGACGACTATACACGCGCTAAGGGCGTGGCTTTCAATTTTGCTGTAAACGATATTGCGCAAATGAATCAATAAACTTGAAAAAGAATCATCCGACAGCCAGGAAATATCTTTGTATCTGCTTTTAATTTCAAAAATAGCTTTATAAATACTTAGAGGGTATTCGTTTAATCCTAATACCGTCTTCGCTATAATGTTTTTAGCCGCGCCCGTCTCCCAATCGTCCGCGGTAAAATCACCCTTGTTTTTATCATAAATAGTTGAAACAAGACCCTCTATCCATTTTTTGTCGCTCAAGAGATTCCACCCTTAGGAAACACTGATTAATTGCCTGCGCGGGCGAATTGCCAAATTGTTTACGGCGGCGCGGCGCTCGTAACCTCAACATATTTTTCTCTATATGCCTCAGCCCCTCGGTTCCGTGCGCCTCGCACTTCATCCCGCGCAGACAATTAATCAGCGTTTCCTTAAGCAAAAATTGAGTTTCACAGCTTTTTACGAAATATTTAAATCAAGGCCTCGCGGATAATTTCGCCTACTGAAGGATGCGGAAAAACTATTTTTTCAATGTCCCCAACCTTTGTTTTGTTCCGTATAAGGATGCCCGCGCCGTAAATTATTTCCGAAGAATAATTGGCTATCATATGCACGCCTATAATTTCCCTGCTGTTCCTGTCGAGGATAATTTTGCAAATGCCGTCCCCGCCTTCGTTTTCAGCCAGATAGCGCCCGCTGTAGCGCATGGAAACTTTAACCGCCTCGTAATCACAGCCTTTCTCTTTAGCGCTTTCTTCCGTTTCGCCCACAGCGGCGGTTTCGGGGTTGGTATAGATCACCGCCGGTATATTCGTATAATCCACAGCGTCGTCTATGCCAAGAATACGGTTGACGCATACGTCCGCCTCCCTGTATGCCGCGTGAGCCAGCATCAGTCTGCCGTTGACATCGCCAATGGCATAGATGCCCGCCGCGTTCGTTTCACAAAACTCATTGGTGACGATGCCTTTAGAACTGAATTCGACGCCCGCTTCCGCAAGGCCGAGTCCGGAGACATTGGCGCTTCTGCCCACGGACATAAGCGCCTTTTCGCAACAAAGCTCCCGCGTTTCTCCGGCTTGCTCATAAATAACCGAGCCTTCCGCGATCCTGACTACGCGCGCGTTTAATATGAAGCTTATGCCTTTTTTTTGCAGATCTTTCAGCAAAATTTCAGCCAGCTCGCCATCAAGCCCACCGCCTATTTGAGGCAGCATTTCAATCACGGTAACTACGCTTCCCGCGGAATTGAAATACGATGCCAATTCCAATCCAACCACCCCGCCGCCTATCACGGCCAAAGATTTCGGCGGTTCGCCGATATCCAGTATCTCCCTGTTGGTCAGCACCATTCCCGCGGAATACATCTCCGCTGCGCCTTCAATGGGCGGCATAATCGCCGAAGACCCGCTGGCGATTATTATATGTTTTGCCGCCAATACTTCTCCGCCCGCCAAAACTCCAGCATTACCCGCCTCGCCTTTGACCAGCCTGGCTTCGTCGTTTAGATAGTTGACGCCATTATTTTGCAGGGACGATTTTAATCCGGCGGCGAGTATCTTTACGGTTTTGTCCTTCCTTTTCACCACCTTGCCGTGATCAAGAGCGATATTTTCCACTGTCACGCCGTATTTTGCGCCGTTTTTGGCGTTATCAAATATTTTGGCGCTATAGAGCAGGGTTTTGGTAGGGATGCAGCCCTCGTTAAGGCATACTCCTCCCAATTTTGCCTTCTCAATGAGCAGGGTTTTAAGCCCGTTTTTGGCGGCCTTTAAAGCGGCGCTGTAGCCGCCCGGACCCGCGCCTATAATTATCACATCGTAATTTATGCCGCCGCCTCCATCTATTTCCATGTCAATACGGGCTTTCTGGCCGCTTTCACGTCATCCAGCCTGCCCACTGGCGTGTTGTGGGGCGCGGTTTTCAGCAGATCTGGGTTTTCCGACGCCTCCTTGATAATGCCGCGCATGATTTCCACAAAAGCGTCCAGAGTTTGCATACTTTCCGATTCGGTGGGTTCGAACATCATGGCTTCTTTGACTATGAGCGGGAAATAGATTGTAGGCGGATGAACGCCGAAATCCAGCATTCTTTTGGCGATATCCAGGGCGCTTACGCCCTGCTCTTTTTGAGGCGTGCCGGCGGCCACAAATTCATGCATACATATCCTGTCGTACTCGATTTTCATGAACTCTTTCAGCTTGAACATCAAATAATTCGCGTTCAGCACGGCGTTTTCCGAGGCGGATTTAAGGCCCGCCGCGCCCATGGATAAAATGTAGGCATAAGCGCGTACCATAACGCTGAAATTGCCGTAAAATGAGCGTACTCTGCCGATGGAATCCGGCATGTCTTCATCCAGCCGGAATATGCCTTTGCCGTCCAAAACTATGGCCGGCCGCGGCAAAAAAGCGGCCAGATCCTTTTTAACGCCCACCGGCCCGGAACCGGGTCCGCCGCCGCCGTGAGGCGCGGAAAACGTTTTATGCAGGTTCAGATGCATAACGTCAAAACCCATATCCCCGGGGCGCGATATGCCCATTATGGCGTTCTGGTTCGCGCCGTCATAGTACAAAAGCCCTCCCGCCCCGTGGACGATTTCAGCTATCTCTTCCACATTGACTTCAAACAGCCCTAAAGTGCTGGGATTGGTAAGCATCAGCCCGGCAATTTTATCATCGATCCGCGCGCGCAGATCATTAATGTCTACATTGCCGTTTTTGTCTGATTTGACATGCACCGTGTCCATCCCCATCATGCTTACGGAAGCGGGATTGGTGCCGTGAGCGCTGTCCGGAACGAGTATTTTTGTCCTTTCGGATCTGCCGTTTTTCTCATGGCAGGCTTTGATAATCATAAGGCCGGCGTGCTCCCCGTGAGCCCCGGCCGCCGGCTGCAGGGAAAAAGCGTCCATGCCGGTGATTTCCGCCAGCATACCCTGAAGCTCATACATAAGCCGCAGGCTGCCCTGGCAGTTGATCAATGGATGGGCGTCGGTAAAACCTGGCAGGCTTGAAACCACCTCGTTGATGGCGGGATTGTATTTCATGGTGCAGGAACCCAGAGGGTAAAATCCGGATAAAACCCCGTGATTTTTCTTTGAAAGCCCCACAAAATGCCTGAGCACATCCGCTTCGCCAAGTTCGGGAAGCTCCGCCGCCTTCTTTCTGAGCAGGCCGGCGGGTATCAAATCTTCGGTATCGCGCGCGGGAACATCGCATTCGGGCAGGCTGTAAGCAAACCTGTTTTCCACGCTTCTTTCAAATATCACTGCGCTTGTCAAACTTCTCAAACTTCACCTGCCTTTTTTACATACGCGTCAATTTCCGCCCTGGTTCTTTTTTCGGTAACGGCGATCAGAAGGCTGTTCTCCAGGCCAATACCGGCCGTTAAATCAATGCCCGCCATAAAACCCGCGTTCAGCATGGCATTTATCATCAAGCCTGTTTTCCCGCCGGTGTATTTCAGGACAAATTCCTTGAAAAAAGGCGCGGTGAATACCGGTTCAAATTTGCCGGTCTTGAGCAGCTCATCGTACATGTAATGAGATTTTTGCGCGCACAGGCCCGCAACCTGCCTGATGCCTTCCTTGCCCATAACGCTCATATAAACCGTGGCGGCCAGAGCGCATAAGGCCTGGTTGGTGCAAATATTGGAAGTGGATTTTTCCCGGCGGATATGCTGCTCCCTGGCCTGCATGGTAAGTATAAAACCGCGCGTGTTATGCGAATCCGTGGTTTCGCCGACCACCCTGCCGGGCATTTTGCGTATATAATCGTTTTTGCAGGCAAAGAATCCGAAGCCCGGCCCGCCGAAATTCATAGGATTGCCCAAACCCTGCCCTTCGCCCACCACGAT
>JAIRVC010000194.1 GCA_031254095.1 Acidobacteriota bacterium | reverse complement strand
AAAAGTTACGACAAGTGTTTGCGACTGATCTATTTCCGGATGAGCCCGTAGCATCGCCCGGATGTCCTCGATGATGTTTTCAATCTTTTCAATGTCTTCATAGCGCAATCCTCTTGTTTCTTTGATGCGCCGGTTGGACATGCGCGACGGGTTTTCCACCGTAATATTTGTGAATATGGAATTCGGAACGTAAAGCGGCCGCTTGTCGAATGTGCGGATGCGCGTGATTCGCCAGCCGATTTCCTCCACGGTTCCCTCAATCTGTTTTTCCGATGAACGGATCCAGTCGCCGACGGCGAACGGCCTGTCCAGATGAATCATCAGGCCGCCGAAGAAATTGGCCAGCAGATCCTTGGCGGCAAAGCCGATGGCGATGCCGCCGATGCCGCCGAACGCCAGTATGCCTGAGATTGAAAAGCCCAGGCTTTGCAGGCACACGAGAAAAGCGGAGATGATGACAATAACACGCAATATCTGTCCGATGGCGTCTATCGTGGTTCGGTCAGTGGGTACTCCGAGCTTGATTTTCTGCGTGATAAAGGCGCTCTGCATATTGCGGATAAATCGCACAAGAAACCACGATAAGCAGGCTATAACTCCTACGGTGTGGATGACGGGAACGGCGCCAAAAAGCTCGGTGCTCATTTCCGATTTGACGATCTGCGCGGCCAGCGAAAATCCGGCGATCCAGACCATCAACGAAGCCGGCTTGCGGGTCGCTGAAATAAGCGCGTCGTCCCAAACCATGCTCGTTTGCCGGGCTTTTTTTTCCATTCGGACAAGAACGCGGCGCATGATGAAATTAAAAATCAGTACCGCCAGTAAAACGATGCCGACATACACGAAAAGCATTTCCGGCGTTTCGCCTTTGACGTGTTGATCCACCCAGCTATCTAAAGAATCCATTGCGCCGCTTCCGTAAAATATAAGCTTTCAAACAGAAACCGTTTCACTATTACGCGGTTATGTTTAATTGTATAGTAAAGTTCCAGCCATGCTACGAACGATTTTACACATTGACATGGACGCCTTCTACGCGGCGGTGGAGCAGAGGGATAATCCCGGATATCGGGGACGCCCGCTTATTGTCGGCGCCGACCCGAAAGGCGGAATGGGACGCGGGATCGTTTCAACCTGTTCTTATGAGGCCCGGCGCTTCGGCGTACATTCCGCGCAGCCGATTTCACAGGCGTGGCGGCTCTGTCCCCACGGCATTTACGTCCCTCCCGACATGAGCAAATATGCGCGCGTATCCGGAATGATCATGCAAATTCTGGCGGATTATTCGGACATGGTGGAACAGATCAGCATAGACGAGGCCTTTATAGACGTCACCGGCTGCCGCAGGCTGTCCGGAACGGGCAGGGAGATCGCGGAAAAAATCAAAAGCCGTATTTTCGGCGATCTCCGCCTGACCGCGTCCGTAGGCGTCGCCTCAAACAAGTTCATTGCGAAAATAGCTTCGGATCTTAAAAAACCGGACGGCCTGGTCGTCGTTGAGCCGGGCGGGGAAAAAGAATTCCTCGCGCCGCTTTCCATACGCTGCCTTTGGGGCGTCGGGCAGAAAACCGGGGAGGTTCTCAAAAAAATAGGCCTGCGGCCGATCGGGCAGATCGCGGCTGTCCAGCCGGGCGATCTTGAGCGGCTGCTGGGAGATACGGGCGCGCGGCTGTGGCGGCTTTCGCAGGGAATTGACGACCGCCCCGTCAAGCCGCAGGAAGGGCGTAAATCCATAGGGCATGAAATAACGTTTGAAAAAGACACCGCTGATTTCGGCCTGATTCGCGCAGCCCTGCTTGAACTGACCGAAAAAACGACGCGGCGGATGCGCCTCGAAAAGGTACGGGCGCGCACGGTGGCGGTAAAATTTCGCAAGGAAGATTTTTCAACCTTCACCAGGCAAACAACGCTGAGAGAAATGGTGGATACGGTGGAAAAAATTTTCCCTGTTGCGCTCGAACTTACAAAAAAGCTGTTTCAGGAAGGAACGCGCGTCCGGCTGATCGGCGTTTCCGTAAGCGGCCTTGAGTCCGGAAATTCCGCCGCCGGCCCGCAACCTGATCTTTTTAATCAGGTTTCGCGTAAGGAACAGAAACTCGCCGAAGCCGTCGATGATATTTGCCGGCGTTTCGGCGGCCGGGCAATCACCCGCGCCGCGCTGATTCACCCAAAGGCGTAATAAAAATGTAAATCACGAAATGAATGGAGTCGGAATCCGCCGGCGCGATCTCTGTGCTGGCGACTATTCCGATTCCATTCATTTCACATCGCATGGAAAGCAGGTAAACACCTGCTGTGTCAACGATTTCATAGAAGGGGTAATGGGCGTGTCATTCCTTGACCGGAATAACGTGAATGGCTTTCACCAAAAGCAGAATTTGATCCCCTTTTTTCAAATCCAATTCCTGCACCGAATCCGTTGTCAGAACGGAAGAAATAACTCCCGCTTTCAGTTTGCATTCAATCTGCGACATCACGTCGCCTTGCTTCACCTTCGTCACAGTAGCATTTAGTGTGTTGCGTACACCGTATTTCATGATTTTTCTCCTCATCTATGGCGGATAAGGACGGATAAGCTGCATTTTCCGTCCTTATCTTCTTTGTTTTACTCCTGATAATCTCCAGTATCATGTCAACTTTTTAGGCTCAGAATCTCGCATAAAAGCCGCCTGAATCACACACAAAAATTGATTCTACTGCGGACGTTCGTCAAACGACAGAGTTTTTTGTGAGTTGAGGCGATAGCGGGCAGGGCTTACGCCTGTATGTCGGCTGACAGGCCTGACCAACATTGCGGGTTTGACCGGATTTGCTCAATTAACGTTTTGCAAAATCATTGTGTATCGGGTTACTAACGTCTAGCGCCGCCGGCGCTGATTTTATGTGTTTTATATTTTTTATGCGTCAGCCATGACAGTTCAATATCGGCCAACTGGGCCGGCTAGCCACATGTCTGAATCTCGCCAGCTGGAGTCGTCTTTATCGCTCCCGAAACTCTTTCGTAGCGCACTCGCTGCGCTTTAGCGCAGCGCCCCTCTGCGTCTTTCTCGATAATCAGAAGTCCTTCCGCGTTAAATTCCTCTATGCCGCCGTTCGTGTATCGCGTCCACCCCATCGGCGTTCCATCGGGGGCGTAGTTGTAAACGTCGCGCCAGTCCTTGGCCGAATCAAGGCGCGTATCCACATAATTCACGCGCCACTCGTACCGCAGTATTTTCGGCAAAACAACCCGCGTGAGCAACGCCGCGTTCAATCGCTCGATACATTTATTTTCAAAACGTGTCAGGCGTTCGGAAAGTGGCGCATTTCCCTTCCTGACGGGATTAATCTCAAATCCACCGTCTGATTTACGCAAAACGCCAAGGCGCGTCAGTGATTCTCTGGCGGCGTTCAATTCCGCCAGATCCTTTTTGTCGGCGCCGCGCGTGAGCTGCTCCAGCGCGGCGGCGTTCGCGGACGCGAAATTCACGTCGGCCATAAGTTCGTTTAATACTTTTTGAACCAGCGCGGCTACGGAAATGTCATGTCCGGGAAGTTTCTTTTCCAGAACGCGCTCTCCCTCCCTGCGCGCGGCGTCGGCAGCCTTTCGGGCAGCGTCCACCGCGGCCTTTGCCTTGCTTTTATCGTTTTCAGCAGCCGCTTTTTCCGCGGCGATGGCCGCGTCGTGTTTTATTTTCCCTGCGACAGCCACGGCATCGGCTTTCGCGAATTCATCCGCGATATCGCCTATAGCCGATAATTGCTCCGCGCTGAAACGTCCGCGCAGGAGCCGTTCCTGCCAGCCTCCGCCGTCGCTTTTCAGAAGCCGCAGAAACGTCATCCAGTCCGCCACGGATATGCGAGCCGTTCCGGCGTTATAGCCGATCTCCGCGATCCTGCCATCGGAAGCGTAGGTTCTGTCTTCGCGGTCAAGCATGAAAAAAGTAAGAAAAGCGGGCGGAGAATAATACGTCCCGTTATGAACGAAAACGCCGATATCGACGCGATTGGTTTCAAGACCCGGTCTTCCCTCGACGGGAAAACGGTTAAAATGCGGAACCGTGATTTCGGCGATGGACTGCTCCGGATTGAGGTAGTTGATTTCTATCCGGCTCGCGTCCCCCTGCAAAACCCTCCAGAAAAATTTCAGCGGTTTTCCATTCAGGTCCTTGCTTTCAGAGGCGTCTATCGTGATTTTGCGCGTCCGGGCGGAACCGCGGAAAATGCGTCCGATCGCGGTGGGCGTGTCGGCGAGTTTTTCAGTCCTTCCAGTCTCAAAATAATCGCGCCCAAAAACAGGCGCGTCTTCCTTTACAGCGCGAATCAGCGCCATCGGCGGGAGATCTGAAAGATTAATGCCGTGGGCCATTTCGACCATTTTCCGCGCGTTGACCGCGTTCCCCTGAAAAACTGGCGGATGGGCTTTGCCGGACAGATAGTCGGCGTTGGTTGCGATCCCGTTGTTGGAAATCCGCAGCAGCATTTGCACGACCGGCATCAGGAATCCCGACTCCTTTAATTTTTGCTTAACTTCGGGACGGAAGGCGGCCAGCGTGTAGGGAACGGCCCGCATGAACGGCTGGTCTGTTCCGGAAGACCCCTGGGAAATAATAAGGTAAGGAGTATTGATCGGATAAAGATCGCCGTAACCGCCGCCGCCTGCCCTGTTATGCCCGGGATCGTAATCCACATGTTCCGGATAAATATACAGGTTGTTGCTTGTATACTGGCTGAAAAGGAAATTCACGCCCTGCGAGCTTACATAGTAGCCTCTTGGATTGCTTCCGCCGCCCTCCGCGGAAAAAGAAGTGGATGAATTACCGAAAACGACATCGGGAAGAATGCGTGTTTGCCTGCCCCGGTTCGTGCGGGATTTGATTACGGATTCGGGGTAAACAATCTGCTGAAGCTGCGGGTACCGTGACATATCAAGCTGTGAATGCCCGCTGTCCCGGTTGTCGTAGTAATCGCCAATATTTCCGGCGGCGGTTCCGGCGGCGTACCATTTGCGCAGCAAGTCGCCGATTTCACTGCCGGCGAGAGCGATCGGCTTTTTTTTCGCTTCCCTTTCCTTTGCCTGCGCTTCCGCCCGATCGTCGCTTTTTTCCTGTAGCGCCCCGGCGCTTCCGCCCGAAAACATAAAAACCAGCAGCCCCGCAAAA
>JAIRVC010000117.1 GCA_031254095.1 Acidobacteriota bacterium | reverse complement strand
GTGCCGCATTCCAGCGGCGCTTCCCGATAAGAAGCTCTCGGCCGCCCGAAACTGGCGGGTATCCTGAATTCCCTCTCAAGCCGGTTCCGGGTTACTTCAAGATGCAGCTCTCCCATTCCTGAAAGAATCATCCGGCCGGTTTCCTCGTCCGTGTGAATGTTGAGAGTCGGATCTTCGCGAAGCAGGCGGCTGACGGCTTCGGAAAGTCTGTCGCGGTCGTCCGCGGCGCGTATTTCAACAGCCATCGACACTACCGTTTGCGGAAACTGAATCGGTTCGAAAGTTAAGGGATTCCGCTGATCGCAGAGCGTATCGCCCGTAACAACGTCTTTCAGTCCCTGCACGGCAACGATGTCGCCGGGGCGTGCGGAACCCAGCGGTTCGGTATGATCGGCGCGCAGGCGCAAAATGCGGCGCGGGCGGACAAACTTTTTCAACCGGGGCTGCCAGTATCGCTCTTCCGCGATCAGCTCGCCGGAATAGACGCGCGTCCAGTAAATATCCGTGGACGATCCGGCGACCACCTTAAAAACCAGCGCCGAAAAAGGAGCGTCGCGTAGCGGCGGATGTTCGGCCGATTCCCCGGTTTCAGGATTTTTCCCCCGCGCCGGCGGGCGATCCAGCGGCGACGGCAGGTAATAGCATACGGCGTCCATCACAGGCTGTATGCCGATATATTTAAGCGCCGTTCCGCACATGACGGGAATCATCCGGCCGGACAGCGTCGCCTCGCGTATGGCCCGGCGCAAATCCGCGCCGGAAATGGTTTCGCCTTCAAGATAAAGCTCGGCCAGCCAGTCAACGCTGTCGGCGGCGGATTCAACCAGGCGGATTCGCGCCTCGTCCGCTTCCGCGCGCATTTTTTCCGGAATGCCGCGCGTTTCCATGTCCCGCCCCAATGCCGCGTGATCGAAGACCGTCCATTTCATTTCAGGCAGATCAATCACGCCGTTTATCTGACTTTCCAGGCCGCACGGCAGATTCACAAAAGCGGCATTCGCGCCCAGCCGCTTTCTAATTTGCTCAAGCGTCCGCTCGTGGTCGGCGCCGGCCCGGTCAAGCTTGTTTATAAAAGCGACGCGCGGGACGCCGTACCGGTCGGCCTGCCGCCAGACCGTTTCGCTTTGCGGCTCCACCCCTTCCACTCCGGAAAAGACGACGACGGCGCCATCCAGAACGCGCAGGCTGCGTTCGACTTCGGCGGTGAAATCAACGTGTCCGGGAGTATCAATCAGATTGACCGAACAGCCGTTCCATTCAAATGTTGTAGCCGCCGCCGATATGGTAATGCCGCGCTCGCGCTCGTCCTCGCGAAAATCCATGACGGCCGCGCCGTCATGCACCTCGCCCATCCTGTGCGTCTGTCCCGAATAATAAAGAAATCTTTCCGAGACGGTGGTTTTCCCCGCGTCGATGTGCGCGATAATCCCTATGTTGCGTATTTTTTCCGTCATGGCAGGAACGCCGGCCTTATACATTGTTGAATCAAAAATGCAGTATATCCAACAATCGGCAACTATTCACCCGGATATTTCAGGCGAATTCATCGTTCAAGGAAACGCTGATTAATTGCCTGTGCGGGATGAAGTGCGAGGCGCACGGAGCGCAGGAATCGAGGCATATATCAACAATATGTTGAGGTTACGAGCACCGCGTAACGAAGCAATTCGCCCGCACAGACAATTAATCAGCGTTTCTTTAAAATCCCCAGCGCGAAGGATCAAACTCCTCAAGACTGCGCAGAATTTCATGCGCGTCGCGGTAAACGCCGTGATCCATGTGGGGGTCGGGAACTGCGACGGCGTACATGCCGGCGGCGCGGGCGGCGGCGATTCCGGCGGGCGAATCCTCAAAAACCAGACATTGTTCAGGATCGGCCTGCATTCTTTTGGCCGCGAGCAAAAAAATGTCCGGCGCGGGTTTCCCCTGTCCGACCTCCGGATCGTCTCCGGTTACGATGCAATTAAAAAGAGCATACCATTGGCCGTGACGCGAGGCTTTCAGATCGAAGTGGCAGCGCTCGGCGCTGGTTGCGACCGCCTGCGGCACGCCCTGTTCCGCGAACCAGCGCGTCAGGCGCACGGCGCCGGGAAGCGGTTCCGATTTCGGGAACAGTTCTTCGAGTTTTGCTTTGCGCGCCTCAAGATATTCCGTAACGGTCAGCGGGATGCCCATCGCGGCGATACATATGCGGGCGGAATCTTCGGCTTTCAGCCCGATGATTTTTGATTTAATTGACCAGTCGAACGTTTTGCCGTATCGGGCGGCGACTTCTCCGTGCGCCTCGGTGTAAAAAGGTTCCGTATCAAGCAGGAGTCCGTCGTTGTCGTAAATAATGTGAGTAATTTTTGGATTCATATATCGCAATTCCATAAGCAGAAATTCAATATTATATACCAGCGAACCTGCCTGCCGAACCTGCCGTCCGGAATAAAAATTGCCGTATGCCCGTCCATGGGCTTTTCAGATTCCGGCTGTTCGGATATATTGAATTTATTATGACGATACGAAAAACATTGCTTGCTTTCTGTGTTTTACTTCTAACGCTTCCGTTCGCCGCTCGTTTGACGGGCGCGGCGACGGGAAAGTTGTCCGATGCGATCAGCCTGTATGAAAAAGGTTCTTTTAAACAGGCGGTCGAGCTTCTGCGTCAGGAAGCGAAAGCCTACCCCCGTGACGCGGAAATCCGGTTCTGGCTTGGCAAGGCGTATTTAAAAGTTCAGGACTGGAAAGCCGCCGTCGAGGAAATGGAAAAAGCCGTCGAACTTGAACCTTCGAACGCTCGCTATCATCATTGGCTGGGACGCGCTTCCGGGGAACGAGCCGGCCGCGCCTTTGTCACCACGGCCTATTCCATGGCGAAACAGGTGGTCAAGTCATTCGAGACAGCGCGCAAGCTTTCGCCCGAAGACCTGTCCATTCGTTTTGACCTGCTCGAATATTATTTGCAGGCGCCTGGAATGCTGGGAGGCGGCAAGGACAAGGCCGAAGCCGAGGCGCGGGCTATCGCCGAAATCGACCGGCGGAAGGGATACGCGGCATGGGCGAATATCCATAAAAAAGATAAACAGTGGGACAGAGCAAAAGCCGAATTACTCCGGGCGGCGGAGGAATTTCCGGAAAGCGCCGCCGCGTGTGAAGATCTCGCGGATTACCTGTTCTGGCGGCAGGATTACGAAGGCGCTTTGCAGTGGAGCCGTAGGGCGCTGACGCTGAATCCCCGATTGAACTATTCCCGCTTTTTGGCGGCGGCGGCGGCGACGCGCCTGAACCGTGATCTGGAAGCGGCGGGCGGCGAGTTTCAGGCGCTCGCAAACGGGTCGCTTTCCGACGACGATCCGACGTTTGACCAGGTTTATTACCATCTCGGCGAAAACTATCTGGCGCGCGGAGATAAAGCGAAAGCAAAGGAGGCGTTCCAGTCCGCGCTTTCATACAATCCGGAAAATTCCAGAGCCAGAGACGCGCTGAAAAAATTATGATTTTTTATTTATGGGAACCTCTAAAAACTCCAAAATCAAGGCTTGCGAGCGGGACAAAAGCGGAGTTTACATTTGAGGTAAATGAGCATTTTGTCCCGCTCGCGTAACGCAGAGTTTGGGGTTTTTCGAGGTTCCCTGAGGGGTTTTTCGAGGCGATTGCTTTATGAATAGATTATTCGGCGTGTTTTTAGTTTTGTCGGTATTAGGCTTTCCATCAGGCCGTCAGGCTTTCGCTGAAAACCTGACGCTTACGCTTGAGGAAGCGGTGCGTTTGGCCCTCGTGCATTCTCCCGACGCGCTTATGGCTAAAGCGCAGACGCGGCAGGCCGAAGCGGCGCTTCGTGAAACCCGCGCCATTGATCTCCCGCGGGCGGTTGTCGGCACGGGAGCGGCGTATAACAACGGCTTTCCGCTGAGCATCGAAGGGGCAGCGCCCTCGATTTTCAGGTTTGAGGCGATCCACCCTCTTTTCAACGCGCAAAACAAAAATCTTATACGCGAGGCCGGAGAATCGGTCAAAGCCGTCCGCATCGGCGGCGACATCGTTGACAACGAACTGGCAGCCCAAACCGCGTCCGTTTATTTCCGGCTCGATCAGGCGCGAAAAATCGCGGCGCTCAATGAAAGCGTCCTCGCCGAAACGCAAAAACGCCGGGAATTTCTGGAAATTGACGTTGAAGCCGGCAGGGCGCGCCCGGTTGACGCGGCGCTTTTGAAAACCGAAATCGCCGCGGCAAATCAGGAAATTTTAATAGCCCGCGAACAGGCGCTACTTGCGGAAGCCGAGTTGAGGGAACTTACGGGACTTGACGGCGCGGTATCCATCCGGACGATTACGCCGGCAATGGAAAGCCCCGTTTATGGCATGGATGCCGCGGCGCTGTTTGAAAAAACCGCCGCGTCGAGTCCCGAAATCATGCGGGCGGAAGCAAAAATACGGGCGAAGGAATTTCACGTCGCGGCGGAAAAGGCGGAGCGCTATCCGCGGATAGCCGTGGTCGGCGAATACGGCATGTTCAGCAAATCCAATAACTACGAGGATTATTACAACCGGTTTGAAAGAAACAATTATCTTATCGGCGTCTCCGCGCAGCTCTCGCTGTTCGACGGGTCGCGGTCAAAAGCGCGCGTCGCGCAAAGCCGCGAAGAACTGTC
Source organism: Acidobacteriota bacterium (assembly GCA_031254095.1). Classification (GTDB taxonomy): domain Bacteria; phylum Acidobacteriota; class UBA6911; order UBA6911; family UBA6911; genus UBA6911. Next base: position 489 of record JAIRVC010000117.1, on the reverse strand, counting down.
CATGGAACAGCTTGATCTGCGCCGTTTGAAATCGGATATGAAGCGGAATATCCAGAAGGGATTGAGCGACCTGCGCATCGCGCGCGGCGCTGTCGATGTTGCCGCGGCCGGGCTTGAAGCGGCTGAAGAAATGGTTGAAATCAACGAAATCCTGTTTGAAAGCGGGCGCGCTGGAGAGCGGGAAATGACGGAAGCGCGCCTTAACGCGCGGCGGAAAGAGCTCGCGAAACTTGACGCGGAGCAAAATCTTTTCGAGCGCAAGGTGGAACTGTTGCGCGTAACAGGTTCGATATTAACAGTTTTTTGATGGCAAAACTTTTACGGCGCGCACGCAATTAATCAGTGTTTCCTTCACGCCTTGGCTCTGCTGTTTGGAAAACCGGGGTGTGATACTTGATGCGTCCTTGTTGTGCGTATCGGTAACCGCAAGGATGTTTACCGTAAGTGACAGGGGAATTGTACGATGAATTTTAAATCATGGCCGACAAC
>JAIRVC010000349.1 GCA_031254095.1 Acidobacteriota bacterium | reverse complement strand
AACGAAGATAACGTAATCTGCGGCATTTCATTATGAAAAGACGGGATTTCATCCAAACAAGCGGCGCGGCCTTGATTGGAACGGCCGCGTTGCGACAAACAGGTTGTGTACAAATGGCTGATAAATCCGCCGGTTTGCCCGGAATGCTGACGCATTTCGGCGTGACCAGAAACGATTTGCAAAAAGTAATTGCCGTGGCTCTCGAAAAAGGCGGCGATTATGCCGACCTGTATTTCGAGCATACCCTGGATAACGGCGTGGGACTTCAGGACGGCGAGGTAAACCGCGCCAGCTCCGACATACAGTATGGCGTTGGAATAAGAGTAGTGGCGGGCGACCAGACCGGCTACGCCTACGTGGAAAACGTTTCCATGGATGAGATGCTCAAGGCGGCGCGCACGGCTTCGCGCATAGCTTCAGGTTCGGCTAAAACGCCTCCGGTTAAAGTTGACGAAATGGAATTCAGAAATCGCTATCCGGTCGTCAATTCGTGGGAAGAAGTGAACATACAGGCAAAAATGCCATATCTGCAAAAACTGAACGACCGCGTTTTTGAGCTTGACCCGCGTGTAACCAAGGTGAACGCGTCAATCTATGACACCACATCATATATCCTTTATTACAATTCGGAAGGAACGCTCTGTCACGATTACCGCCCGATGGCCATTGTCGCGTGTACGTGCATTATGCAGGCGGGCGACAGGATTGAAAACAACTATTCCTCGCGCGCAAGCCGCAGGGATTTCAGCTTCCTTGCCGACGCGCTGATTGAGGAAATCGCGCAGGAAGTGGTGAAGAACACCGCCATACTTTTCGAGGCCATAAAACCCAAAGGCGGTGAAATGCCGGTGGTGATGGCCGCCGGAAGTTCCGGGATATTGCTGCACGAAGCCATCGGCCATGCCTTTGAGGCGGATTTTAACCGGAAAAATATTTCCATCTTTTCGGACAAACTGAACCGGAAGATTTGCGACGAGCGCATCAACGTTGTGGACGATGGAACCATTGCCGGCGACCGCGGTTCTATAAATTTCGACGACGAGGGCGTCGAAAGCCAAAAGACATACATCGTAAAGGACGGCGTGCTCAACTCGTACCTGCACGACCGCATCAGCGCGCGGCATTACGGCGTCGCGCCCACGGGCAACGGCCGCCGCGAATCTTTCAAGCGTATGCCCATCCCGCGTATGCGCGTCACCTACATGGAAAACGGCGACCGTTCCGAAGCCGACATTATTGCCGGCGTGAAACAGGGAGTGTACGTAAACAGATTTTCCAACGGGCAGGTAAATATCGGCGCGGGCGATTTCACGTTCTTCGTGAAAAACGGCTATTTGATCGAAAACGGCAGGCTGACGCAGCCGGTTAAAGACGTCAATATAATTGGAAACGGCCCGAAAGCCCTGGCCGATATAACGATGGTTGGCGACAATCTCAAAATTGAATCGGGCGCGTGGACATGCGGCAAAGACGGCCAAAGCGCGCCCGTCGGGCAGGGGCTTCCGTCGGTGCTGGTGAAGCAACTAACGGTAGGCGGGGACTAAGGTTTTTATGATTTCAAAAGAATATAAAGAACTGGCGAAATGGGCGATGCAATACGCCTTGAGCAAAGGCTGTTCGGACGCGCGTGTTTCGGTTTATTCGCGCACCAGCGATTCGTTCGAGTATCGCGATACGCAGCTTGACAGACTCGAACAGTCAGCCGAAAGCGGGATGGGCATTCAACTGTTTGTAGACGGCAGATACGCGTCGTATTCGACGAACCGGATGGACAAAAAGGAACTGGAGCGGTATATCGCCAACAGCGTGGAGGCCACCCGTTTCCTTGCGAAAGATGAATTCCGCAAACTCCCGCAGCCCGCGCGTTACTACAAAGGCAACGGCAAAGGGCTCGACACCTACGACAACGATGTTGACAAGGTATCGGTGGATGACAAACTGGCGCTGATCAAAGACGCCGCCGCAGAGGTGTACGGCTCCGACCCGCGCATTATATCGGTTACATCCGGTTACGCGGACGGCAAAGCGAGTTCGTACATGGCGGCCAGCAACGGTTTTGAAGGAGAGTCGGACACAACCTATTTCGAGCTTGTCGCCAGTACATCCATGAAAGGCGAGGGCGACGCGCGTCCTTCGGACTACTGGTACGACGTGTCCATATTCTGGAACATGCTGCAAAAACAGGGCATAGGAAAGAAGGCTTATGAACGGACGGTTCGCAAGCTGGGACAGGAGAAAATCGCATCGGGCGTTTACCCGATGCTGCTTGACAATATGCTGTCCTACAGCCTCCTCTCGCCTGTAATGTCGGCGCTGTCAGGCGGCAACATACAGCAGAAAAATTCCTTTCTAATTGACAAAATCGGCGAAAGTATCGCGTCGGAAAAATTTACGCTGATCGACGACCCGCATATTCCACAGGCTCGCGGCGCGCGCTGGTTCGACGGCGAAGGCGTAGCCACCGCGAGGCGCACGGTGATTGAAAAAGGCGTGTTGCGTGTTTACTACATTGATACGTACTATGGCGGCAAGCTGGATATGGAGCCGACCGTACAATCGCCGTCAATTCTTACCTGCGAACACGGCGGCAAAAATTTCGATCAGCTGCTGGCTTCAATGGACAGGGGCATCTGGGTGACCGGTTTTAACGGCGGCAACAGCAACAGCACCACCGGCGATTTTTCGCTGGGCATCGAAGGCTTTCTTGTGGAAAAGGGAAAGGCCGTGAAGCCCGTCAGTGAAATGAACATCACCGGCAACCTGCTCACATTGTGGAAAAGCGTGATTGAAATAGGCAATGATCCGCGCCTTAATTCGCCGCAGCGGATACCTTCCATCCTGTTCGACAGGGTAAGCTTCAGCGGAATATAAGAGACGGTCTCGCCTATAGCTTCATTCAGAAGTTACACTCCAAGATGGTTCACGGCGAACTTTTCTGACCACTGATCGCTGACCGCCGTGAGGCGGTTGCCTGCCATGTTACTGTAATTTACTGTTGTCTGCCCTGTCATTATTGCAGCGAGTACTTGATCTTTAGTAACCGCTCATGGGGCAACAATGAGCCATAAATCCTGCGATATCAACATTTTCCTGATTTATGCAGATTATTATTCATTTTGCCATGAATTCGGAAATGTCTATTTTTACAGGGTTTTCTAAGCATTGGGTTTTAAGCCGTTAGAAATAAGGTTGAAAGCTAAATATATATGCCATTGATTTTACTGGACTTGCAGCTGAAAGCACATCCGTGAGCGGTTACGATCTTTATTGTATAAAATCCGATAATTCTACGTTGTTAAAGTAAAGCGCATCAATGTAAATCCATTTTTCTTTCATACTGATAAAGTCTGACTGGAATTTTCTAAAGTCTTCTTCTGTCGCGCTGCCATCCCGCCACAATAAATCGGTGCCGTCAAATGTATAAAACAAATGATTAAAAACGCTGCCGGTTTTAGAAATTATCACGTTTGTTTTGTGCTGAAACGCATCTTCTCCGATATACAATTCAGGGTTATATTTTATGCCAAAAAGCTGAAGTAAAGTAGGCACCAAGTCGAATGCGCATGTGAATTTTTCTATGGTTATATTCTTTAAATTGGGCGAAACAATAAACGCCGGCACACGCATTGAAGGTGACTGAGCGCTGCCGTAGCCTTTTACCCTGTACGCCAGTTGTTCTGAGTAAGCGTTATGGTCTGTGTAAAATAAAATAGTGGTGTTGCCTTTAAGTCCGCGCGAAGCCAGATTTTCCATCAAATATTGTACGCCTTCGTCAACAAGCATTGCTTTGGCCAACGCGACTTTGAAGTGTAAGCGGCCAGACAAATTGATCCAAAAACGGCCATTAAGGCTATACCAAAAACGGCCATAAATTGAGCCACCCTGAATGAAATAAAAGT
>JAIRVC010000380.1 GCA_031254095.1 Acidobacteriota bacterium | reverse complement strand
CCGCGCCGGCGACTCAAGCCGCGGTGCAGGCCAAAACAATTGAAGTGCGATCGACTGCGAATCTCGCCGCCGCCGCCCTTTGTGAAAAACAGTGCGCGGAAGGCTACTGGGTCGCCGATCTGACAGCCGATACCACGCTGCTGTCGGATTATATTCTCCTTCAGATATGGCTTTATCCTCCTGATGAGGACGGCTCGTGGAATCCGCCGACGATGCCGCAAATCCGCAAGGCCGCCCGCTCCATTCTTGACGCGCAGCGGCCGGACGGCGGCTGGAACATCTATAAGCCCGGCCCGTCGGAAATTAACGCCTCGGTTCGCGCCTATTCCATGCTGAAAATGTCCGGCATGGACATCGAAGACCCGCGCATGAAAAAGGCGCGCGAAATCATACTGAAAATGGGCGGCATACAGGCTTGCAACAGCTATACAAAGCTCAACTACAGCCTGTTCGGGCTGTTCCCGCGAAAATACTGTCCCACTATTCCGCCGGAAATCATGATAATCCCCGGCAATCTGCTCTATGAAATGTCGTCATGGACGCGCACGATCATCGTGCCGCTTTCCATCGTGCAGGCGACCGGCAATATTCGAAGGACGCCCGGCAATATGCGCGTGGAAGAACTGTTTCATCCGCACCGTAAACTCGCGCTGCGCCGCAAGGATCGCATCGCGAACCTTTTCATAAGGGCAGACACGCTGTTCAAAAGATGGGAGCGTCAAAAGGTCAACAAAAAGATTCGCAGTTACGCGATTCATGCCGCCGAAACATGGATGTTGAGCCGGCTGCATTTCAGCGACGGGCTTGGGGCGATTTATCCCTCCATGATGTATTCGATCATGGCGATGGACTCGCTCGGTTACGAACGCGACCACCCGGATTTTGAACAGGCGTTAAGACAGTTCGACGGCCTGATGCTGGAAGATGAGGAAACTATGATTTTCCAGCCCTGCAAATCGCCCGTATGGGACACGGCGATAGCGTCTTTCGCTCTTGGCGAACTGGACGGGACGGATGAGGCGCGCATGTCGGCGGCAGCCGACTGGCTGCTTGACCGGGAAATCCGCCGCAAGGGAGACTGGTCGGCCAAGCGTCCCAACCTTACGCCGTCCGGCTGGGTGTTTGAATTCGCCAACGAATTTTATCCGGACATTGACGATACGGCCATGGTGCTTCTGGCGCTGCTGCACGCCAAAGCAAGCGACCCCGAAAAACAGGCGCGCGCGGAACGTCGCGCCGTCAACTGGATTCTGGGGATGCAGAGCTCGGATGGCGGTTGGGCGGCTTTCGATGTGGACAACAACTGGCAAATCCTAAACAAGATTCCTTTCGCCGACCATAACGCCATGCTTGACCCGACCTGTCCTGATATTACCGGCCGTGTACTGGAATCGCTGTGCCGGCGCGGATTCAAGGCCACGGATGAACCGATTGCCCGAGGCATTGATTTTCTACTGAAAAACCAGGAAGAAAACGGAAGCTGGTTCGGCCGGTGGGGCGTGAATTATGTTTACGGCACGTTTTTGGCGATTCGCGGGCTGGCGGCCGCCGACGCGCCTCGCGTTAAAGACGCCGTCGGCCGAGGTGCGCGCTGGCTGAGGGGAGTCCAGAATCCCGACGGCGGCTGGGGGGAAAGCTGCCTTGGGTACGAAACGCAACGTTTTGAACGGACGGATAGCACGCCGTCGCAGACCGCCTGGGCGCTGCTCGGCCTTATCGCCGCCGGAGAGATTTATTCCCGCGCCGTCGAGCGCGGTATTCAATGGCTGCAGGAGCATCAGTTGCCGGACGGAACGTGGGAGGAATTTGTCACCACCGGAACCGGATTCCCAAGGGTGTTTTATATCCACTACCAGCTTTACAAAGACTATTTCCCGATTCTGGCGCTGGGAACCTACGCCAGGCGCGTACAAAACATGGAAGCCCGCGCGTCATAAAAGCCATTGGTCGCCGGTAGGCGGCCCATCTCTTTCTTGACGAACGCTGAAATTCGACGCTTTCCTTGCCGAAACGCAACACGCGTTCAGCCCGGCGAAGCCCAAACAGGCGAATCGTCCCAAAACCTTCCCCTTGAAAAACTTCGCAAACTGTTGAAATTTCTGGTGTTATATAATCCAAAAATTTTATCGCCGCTTGCGCGAAATTGGTTCGTATCTTGCTTGTAAATTATTGGGAGTAAATTGTCTTGCGGTAAGTGGTTAGCCCGGCTTTGACAATTTAGTGTGAAAAACAAGAAAATGCGTTAGTTTTGACGCCGTAAGTCCTTGAAGTCAATATGATGTATGAAAAACAGCGTTTCCTTAGTGGATAAGCACCCCCTGTAGTGAAGACTTTTGACATGCACTTGTAATGTTTTCAATAGTTTACAGCCGCTCAATCGCTCGAATCGTCAAAGTCGGGTTGGCAGGCAGTGATCAGCGGTCAGTATTGGCAGAGGATGGGCCGCTGCCTCCGTGCCGGAAAATTATTATGTATTTAATTGTGTTACAATATTAGCCGATAAGATAAATATGATAAAAAACGCGGCTTTATTGCTTAATGAAACACTGATTAATCAGCGTTTCATTAACGGAATTAATTATGTTACAGCTATTTAATAAGCGCTTCATGCGGCAGGGCGGCTTTACCCTGCTGGAACTGCTCATAGTACTGGCGATTATCGCTATAATGGCGGGAGTCGCGGTGCTGGGCATAAGAGCGACCATAGCGAATATGCGCGCCAACAGGGACATGTATCAGGTAATAAGCGCTATGCGCGAGTCGCGTATGCTGGCAATGTCGCAAAACCGCCCCGTTTCCGTGCGGTTTTCTTCGGGCAACAGGATTGCGGCGACAATCTGGTGTTTGAATGCCAATTGTTTGGATAAGGATTGTACCGGCGGCGATTGTTCGGATGACTGGTATGATGATTTTACCGACGCGAACAAATGGTATTCGGTAAATGCCGTGCCGTCATTGGCAAAAGACCCGTCGGTAACACTTGAAAGCGGCCATCAATTCGTTGCGGGGATCACTGGATCGTTCGACGGATCAAATACCTACGTGCCGAATCCCTCCGACAATATTGCTTTTAACCCAAAAAACGAAAGATTGATATTTACGCCTGAAGGGATGCTTGTGATGCTTCCCAATTTTTCCAATCCGATAAACGGAACGGTTTTTCTGGGGCTCAACGGAGGCGGCGCGATACGCGCCGTGACCATTCTGGGCGCTACCGGCCGCATCGACGGCTGGCGGATGAAAAACAATGAATGGCGCCGGCGAAATGATAGATTGGTTAGCGAAGGAGGCGGCTAATGATAAATAAAGAGGTAGTTATGATAAACAATAAAAAATCTGAACGTTTTAAAACAAATATTCGAAGAAAAAGCAAAAAAGCGGCTATTCGGTGCGAGCGGGGATTCAGCCTCATTGAAGTGCTGATAGCGATGGGAATCTCGCTCGTGATACTGGCTGCCGCGATTGCGATCATGAAATCCATGACGGATTCAAGCGCCGCCACTTCCCGATTGTCTGAATTAAACTCCGACAATCAGGCCGCGATGAATCTCATAAGGCGGGATTTGCAGCAGATCGGCGGTTCCGGCGTCATTGCCGCAACCATTCCGGAATTGGAAACTCTCGGA
>JAIRVC010000376.1 GCA_031254095.1 Acidobacteriota bacterium | reverse complement strand
AAATGAGATTTTTTGACAGAGATGCTGAAATATGCCGCTTGCAGGAAATTGCGAAAAAATCAAAGGAAAATGCGCAATTTACCGTTGTAACAGGACGCCGGCGCATTGGAAAAACGCAGTTGCTGCTCCATGCTTCAGGGCAACCGGCGCTGTATTTTTTTGTAACACGAAAAGCGGAGCCGTTTCTTTGCCAGGATTTTCAGGAGGAAATATCTTCAAAATTGGGCATACCGATTTTGGGAAACATTGCAGACTTCGGGAGACTTTTTCAGTTCTTGATGCAGGTTTCGTCTGAAAAACATTTTACCTTGATTATTGATGAGTTTCAGGAGTTTTTGAACATAAATCCTTCAGTTTACAGTGAAATGCAGCATTATTGGGACTTAAATAAGGATAAAAGCCGAATAAACCTGATTGTTTGCGGCTCGGTTTATTCATTAATGCATAAAATTTTTAAAGATTATAAAGCACCGCTTTTTGGCAGGGCAACGGCTTTTTTGCAAATTCGTTCTTTTAAGGTGTCGGCCTTAAAAGAAATTCTGACTGAACTGCACCCCAATTATAAACCTGAAGACTTGCTTGCTCTATATGCTTTTACCGGAGGCGTTGCAAAATACGTTCAGCTTTTAGCGGATAATAACGCATTGAAATTCAACAAGATGCTTGATTATATCATCCGTGAAGATTCTCAATTTATTACCGATGGAAAAAATATGTTAATTGACGAATTCAGTAAAGATTACGCCATTTATTTTACCATCCTTTCCGCAATTGCGCGCGGTGACAATACAAGAGGAACAATTGAAAACTGCATTGGAAAAGAAGTAGGCGGCTATCTGACACGTCTTGAACATGATTACGGATTAATCAGCAAAGCCATTCCCATTTTTGCCAAAAGTGAAACTAAAAATGTGCGTTATGCAATAGATGATAATTTTTTGACATTCTGGTTCCGGTTCATTTACAAATATTCTCACATTATTGAAATTGCACAATACAATGAATTAAAACGTATTATTGAGCGTGATTATGCCACATTCAGCGGTAAAATTTTGGAGCGGTATTTCCGTGAAAAATATATTGAAAACGGCAATTTAACCAAAATAGGCGCCTACTGGGACAGAACCGGCCAAAATGAAATAGACTTAATTGCCATAAATGAATTGGATAAATCAGCGCATATCGCGGAGATTAAGCGCAACAAGAAGCACATTCGTTGCAATGCGCTAAAAGAAAAAGCCGGTAACATGATGAATAAAAGCGATTGCCTTAAAGATTATAAAATTGAGTATCATGGCCTGTCGATGGATGATATGTAATCAATGCCGCGGTTACGGCAGCAAAAAAGGGCGCTTTTTTAAGGAAACACTGATTAATTGCCTGAGCGGGCGAATTGCCAAATTGTTTTACGGCGGCGCGGTGCTCGTAACCTCAACATATTTCTCTATATGCCTCGGTTCCTGCGCTCCGTGCGCCTAGCACTTCATCCCGCGCAGACAATTTATCAGTGTTTCCTTAAAGCGCCCTTTTTAAATTAATCCGCCAGACGTGCGACCGGGCGGCCGCCTACGCTACGGTGTAAAAACCTACGCCGCGCTGCTCGGCCGCCGCCGATAAATCGTCCGTTTCTTCGTCCTGCGGCGATTCATTTATCGAACCGGCAAATTTTGAAAATTCGACGGCTTCAGGATTGCGCGTTCCCGCGCCGGAATTGCCGTAACGCCCGCCGTCGGCATATAACGCGGCATCCATGCTTTCTTCCACTACAATGTGAAGGCGGTCAACCTTCAACCCGCGCGCTTCAAGCGACTGTTGCAGGCTTTGGAGATTGCTTTCCAGCAGTTTTTTTACATTCGCGGATTCGGCGGCGATCCTTGCGATAATGCCGTCGCGGCCGCTTTCAGCGCGAATATCAAGCTTGCCAAGTTCTTCGGGATGCAGTTGAATACGAATCATTTCCCTGCCGCCGCGAATCTGCGCCTGGATGCGGCCTGCCAATTCTATGACAAATTCCTGATCGGACGCATTCACGCTCCTTGCCTGAACCGGCGTTTCCGGCTTTACCGCTCCGGATGCAGCCTGCACTGACGCTTCCGCAACCTGTACCGTTTTCCCGGCGTTTTCAGAAGCGTTCGCAAAAGCCGCGCCTCCGCGCGACCGCGTCATCTGCGCGGCCATGCGTTCCAGCAGCACGTCTTCATCTTCAAGAGAAGCGCGGGCGGCGGACTGTTTTGCAAGTTCAGACTGCTCGATTTCGGACTGGGTTTTTGCGTCCGGCGGAATTTCATTCCGCGCCGCGCCGTCACGCGCCGATGCGGAAGCCGCGGAATCGCTGCGTCCGGAATTTTGCGCCGATTCAAGGTTTTTCTGGAAAAGTTCGTTTTCCGGAATATCTTTTACTCCAAAACGCGCGGAATCAGCGCCCGATAATTCCACGTCATCAGCAGTTTGGGCAGTTTGGACAGCTTGGGAAATTTCGGCAGTTTTGGAAGTTTCGCCGCTTGAGGCTGAAGCCAAAAGCTCATTTGCGCCATTTTCCGCGCTGCCGGAAAACGAAGCGTTTTGCTGAATATTCGCAGCCTGCGGTTCCGGAGCGGCCGGTTTTTCTACAACCGCCTGTAAACCTGTTTCCGCTTCCGCGGCAGGCGGCGGCGCGCCCGCACTACTCAAGCTTCCCTGCTGAACAGCGTTGAAACCGGCAACCGAGGCGGCGTTTTCCACAACCGCTTTCAGATTCACCATCTCGGCGAATCCTGAATCGTCTTCAACGATGTCCGAAAAGCCCGGCAGTTCCGGCGGAAAAAGCAACGCGTCAGCGGAAGAAGAAACTGAAAAATCCGAAAATTCGGCGGACGCCGGAGTTTCCGCGGGTTGGGGCACGAAAGCGTAATCGGTTTCGGAGGTTTCTGAAGCTTCGGAAAGCTGCGGCGCCAAGGCATATTCGTTTTCAGCTTCGGAAGTTTCAGCCTCTTTCAGTTCGCCATAGAAATCGGGATCGCCGCCGGCAGCCTGCGCAAATTTCGATTCAGCCGTCTCATATGCTTCTTTCGCCTGATCCGGCTTTTGCGTTTCGGCGGTTTTTCTTTCGGCATATTTTTGATCCGCGGGGGCGTTCTTTTCCGGCGCGCCCGCTTTTCCGGCGGTTGCGGGCTTTTTTTGCCCGGCAGGTTTTTTCCCGACCGCGGATTCATTTCTCCGGTCGTTATCGCGCATGACACGGTCAAGCTGTTCGCGGAATCCCGGCGCAGGCGCTCCGGACGAGCCTGTCGTACCGAACTGTGTTCCGGATTGTTTATTTACAGAGGTGAGAAAATCTACATTCATAATTTCTCCTTAATAATAATCCTGCTGCCTACTGATCACTGCCCACTAATCACTACGCACGCTTATGACGAAGAACCACCAGATCGTCAATTTCCTTTTGAAAGGTTTTATCCAATGCCAGTTTAAATTCCTTCTCTTTTTTATCACGCAGCAAAGTCAGCGTTTTGCGCTTTTTCGAAGCCTCCACCAGCACTTTTCTCTGCACTTCAACTTCCGCGCTCAGCCTGACAAGGCGTCTATGGCTGTTATCGATTTCGTAATCCAGCCGGTCGAGATACATGCGGTAGTAAATAAGCTCGTCATATGCCGTGTTATCCAATTGCTTCGCGGCCATCTCGGAAGCGTTTTCATTCCGCCGGTTTTTAAGGTCCTCAAGCTTCTGCTGTTCCTGCTGCTGACGCGATACGCGCAGCATCATTTCGTCGCGCGCGGTCTGTTCCGCGTCTTCCCTCCGGCGCAGCAGCGCTTGCAGACTGAAGCGGAATTTCGGCATAACCTTAATCCTTAGTCAGCCACTCAACGCCGTCAAAGGCGTCCTTAAGACTGACATGTTCGTCATACCGCTGACGCAGGAAGCTGTTAACGGCGTCGATTTTTCTGATCGCCTGATCTATTTTCGGATTGCTTCCCTTTACGTAAGCCCCGATATTGATCATGTCTTCCGCCTTATTGTAGGTGGAAAGCCATTCCCTGATCTTCCCCGCCCTGTCGCGGTACGCCTGCGGAACCAGTGCGTCCATGAGACGGCTGACGCTGGCAAGAATGTCGATCGCCGGGTAATGATTGCGCCATGCCAGTTCCCTGTTCAGCACGACGTGGCCGTCAAGCAGCGAGCGCACGGAATCGGCTATCGGTTCGGTCATGTCGTCGCCTTCGACCAGCACGGTATAAAAACCTGTAATGCTGCCGCCGGAAACAAAATTGCCCGCCCGCTCCATAACGCGCGGAAGCAATGAAAACACCGACGGAGTGTATCCCTTGGAAGACGGCGGTTCTCCCGCGGCAAGCCCAACCTCGCGCTGCGCCATTGCAAACCGCGTTACCGAATCCATAACGAGCAGCACGTCTTTTTGCTGATCGCGAAAATATTCGGCGATCGTAGTGGCGGTAAGCGCCGCGCGTATGCGCATAAGCGGCGGCTCGTCGGAGGTGGAAACCACGACCACCGAACGCTTCAATCCCTCCTCGCCGAGATCCTTTTCAATAAAGCCGCGCACCTCGCGGCCGCGTTCTCCGACAAGGCCGATAATGCTGATGTCCGCAGACGTGCTGCGCGCCATCATGCCGAGCAGCGTGCTTTTACCCACGCCGCTTCCGCCGAAGATTCCTATACGCTGCCCTTTTCCACAGGTCAGAAGGCTGTCTATGGCGCGGATGCCCGTGCCTATTGGCTGTTCTATGTTGCTGCGCTGCAGCGGATTGGTTTGCGGGGGATAAACCGGATATTTTGCCGTAGTGTCTATCGGCCCCAGACCGTCTATCGGCTCGCCAAGCGCGTTCACCACGCGGCCAAGGAGCGCCTGTCCCACGGGGATGACCGCCTTTTTTCCACGGCAGACGACGCTGTCGCCCAGCTTCACGCCGTCCACTTTGTACAGCGGCATTGAAATAACGTAATTGTCGCGAAAGCCGATTACCTCGGCCGGAATGCCGCCCTCGGTATCGCTCGTGGAAATTTCACAAAGCTCGCCCACGGAAACCGGCGGCCCAAGCGATTCGACGGTAAGGCCGACCGCGCGCTTGACGGAACCGATGGTTTTTATCGGATCGATTTCATCCAGCCTGCGGAAGTACCTGTCCAGATTGAACGCCGCGTTTCCCATTATATTTCCCGTTATCCTTCAAAGAACAAGCTTTCAACTTCGTGAAATTCTTCTTCTATGCGCGCGTCGATGTCGCCGGTTTCGGTCTGAATCATACAGCTTCCCTGCGTAAGCGTATTGTCGGACTCAAATACGATTTCCCGTCCCGCTTTCTTCGACATATCTCCATGCTCGCGTGTCATATATTCGTAATCCACCGGGCTCAGGCGCACGACAACCGCCGATTTTCCCGCGACGCGCTCCAGCGCGACGCGAACCAGCGTATGGATGATCGTGTGGTCGATCTGTATTTCACGATGGATGATTTTCCTGGCGACGGCCAGAGCCAGACGAACAACCTCTTCCTCCACCTGAACGCGCAGCGTGTCTTTAAGCGCCGCGACTTCAGCGAGAGAGCCGGCATAAACCTTCGTCATTTCTTCGATCCGCGCGGCGGTGGTTTCCTCGCCGGTTTTTAAACCCTCCGCGAGACCTTCACTATGGCCTTCAGTATGACCTTCGGCGCGGCCTTCGCCAAAACCCCTGTCAAAGGCGTCTTTTTCCCGCTGTTCTATATCCGCGGCCGTAAACGAATGCTCTTCCGCGGCGATTTTCGGCGCTTCCTCAACGGGAAGGCCATGCGTGGCCGGCGCAAATTCGGGCAATACGTATGGCTCCGGGCGGTGTTCCGCGGGTCCTTCCGAAAAGAAAAACGGCTGAATTGCCGTGTTATTCACGGCTCCTTTTTTGATTATACGTAAGTTCATGTCGTCACTTTTCTGTCCGGGAAACCTTAGTTGACGTATTCATCGCTGCCTGCGCCCTTGATACTAATCACGCCGCTTTCGTCAAGCGTACGCACGACGCTGACAATCTGCTGCTGCGCCGACTCGACGTCTTTCAATTTCACGGGGCCGAGCACATCCATGTCTTCCTTCATCATCTCCACGGCGCGCGCCGACATGTTGCGGAAGAATTGCACGCGCAGTTCTTCGCTGGTTCCCTTCAGAGCGAGAGCAAGCGCCTTTTTGTCCACGCGTTGCAGAATTTCGCGTATACCGGCAGGGTCTATCAGCATCACGTCGTCAAACACAAACATCAAATTCCGTATAGTCAGCGCAAGATCCGGCTTCTCTTCCTCGATCTTTTCCAGTATCCCCGCGGCGGTTTTGACTTCCACGCGATTGATAAGTTCGGCTACCGCGCGAACGCCTCCGTAAGATTCGCGGCTGACGTCATCGCCGAGGGAACGTATCTTTTGCTCCAGAACCGCTGTGATCTTTCCGATTACATCCGGCGATATCTGCTCAAGATTAGCCATGCGCATGACGACATCAGCCTGCAGGCCGGAGGGAAGCGAACTTAAAAGCGCCGCCGCCTGCGTGTTGCTCAAATGAGCCAGAACCAGCGCAATCGTCTGAGGCTGCTCGGATTGCATAAATCTGGAGAGCTGCACCGGATCGGCCTTTTGCAGATGATCCAGGCCGACCATGGCGTTTTGCAGGGAAGCGTTAAGAACCTCGATCTGTTTTGCGGCGTCCGCGCCAAACGCTTTGGTCAACAGCTTTTTGGCATAGTCCGGTCCGCCCCTGGCCAGAAACGCCTGCGCCAGCGACAGCCGGTAAAAATCCTCCAGCACTTCGTCCGCAGTCTCCGGAGTAACTTCGCCAAGCCGGGAAATCTCTTTGCTGATTTCCTGAATTTCATCTTCTCCCATGCAGCGGAAAACTCCCGCGCTGGCTTCGTCGCCTAAAAGGATCATGACGATCGCCGCTTTTTTTGGACCCGTCAGTTGTGCTTGTGTTTGCGTCACGATTTATGCTTTCTCCTGCATCATTGAACGGATTAACTGGGAAATCAGCTCAGGATTTTTCCTGGCTTTATCAATAAGCTTCTTTTTAATGACGGCATACCGGCGGGAATCTTTACCGAAAAGTGTTTCTTCGTTCGACAGCATATCTTCGATTTGCTCTTCGGTTGCGTTTTCCATATCAAACATCTCTGTTTCCGGTTCCCTGCTTGCCGTTTCCGCCAATGCCGCCGCTAAAGCTTCAGCTTCAGCCGCCGCCGTTAAAGCCGCCTGCTCCGTTCCAGATTCCAGCAGCAGATTTTCTTCAGCGGGCGGAAGTTCCGGAACCGCAGGCGCGGAAGCGTCTATCGCCCGGATGGCGCGTTTTTTCAGCGGACGGCCAAAGATCAGGTACGCTACCAGGCAGATAAGAATAAACGCGAGAACTTTTATCGCGGGTACAAAGTATTCCTGCCTCTGGAGCCAGACATACCACGGCAACGAACCCGTGTCGCGCAGCGCGGTATCGTCGAAAAACGGCGAGCTTCTGAGAGTTACGACATCGCCGCGCAGTTCGTTATATCCGACGGCGGCCATCACAAGTTCACGGTAGGCGGCCAGTTCGTCTTCCGAAAACGGCTCCAGCTTTGTTGTGACGGCTCCGTTCTCTCCTCTTTCAATAACCGTTTTGTTGTTCAGCGTAACCGCGACGGAAAGCCGGCGAATGGAGCCTTTTGGCTGAACCGTATGCCGGACGGTCTTGCTGACTTCGTAATTGGTGATTTCGCTTTCCCGCATCCGGTCGGGCCCCATCAGCAAAGCGGCCGTCGAATCCGCGGCGCCGACGTTGGATTGCGTGCCGGGAATTCCCGCATTCTGCAGGGAACCGCCCGCGCGCTCCTCGCTCCGCTGGTGGCTGACAACAGCCGGCGGGTTGGGGTTAAACAGTTCATCGGTCTGTTCCGTCGCGTGGGTTTCTATTTCGACAGACGTGCTGACTTGAACGTTTTTCTTGCCGACAACCGGTTCAAGAATAGCTATGGCTTTGGCCGTCAGGTCCTTCTCCACCTGGTCGCGTAAACTTAACTCCACCTCAAGATCGGTGCGGGTCACATCGCCGGAATCCACTGACGCCGCCAGCACGCGCCCCTCGTCATCCACAATCGAAACGTTTTGCGCGGAAAGACCCGGAACCGCGCCCGCCACGACGCCCCTGATTCCAGAAATACTTGACTTTGAAAGTGCCATCGTCCCGCTTTTCAGCGTCAGAAACACGCTTGCCTTGGCGCGTTCCCTGGATTCTTCAAAATAAGAATCCCTGGGCAGAACGATATGGACGCGAGCCATTGAGATTTCCGAAAGGCGCGAAATCGTGCGTGCCAGTTCCCCTTCCAGAGCGCGCTGCAAGTTGATCTGCTCGGTGAAGTCGGTCATGCCGAACTGGCTTTTATCAAAAATCTCGTAGCCGATGAGGCCGCTGCGGCCAAGCCCGGCCCCGGAGAGCTCCAGACGCATTCTGTCGATCTCCTCTTTGGGCGCGGCCACCAGAATTGAAGTCCCCCTGACGCGGAAATCCCGCCGGTTTTCTTCAAGCCTTGCGACGATCGCCTGCGCGTCCTCGGGATTAAGATCGCGATACAGCGTCTGATACTCCACGCGGTTCATGAAGTAAACCACCGACACGATCAAAATAAGACCGAGGGCGGCGAAAGATATTATAGTTATCCTCTGCCGCCACTCGAGGCGTCTCCACATTTCCTGTATTTGATTCATGAAATCAGGCCGGTTGACAGCCATCAGCAATTCTCCTCAATAATCAGACAGGCATTCTCAGAACTTCCTGATACGCCTGCAAGATTTTGTTACGAACCTGCATCATCATCTGAAACGACAAGTCCGCCCTTTGCATGGCGACGACCGCCGTATGCAGCTCATCGCTTTCGCCTGTCATGATCTTTCGAATCTCCAGGTCGGACTGCTGCGACAGGTCATTAACGGTAGATATGGCGTCCTTGAGCAGGGCGCCGAAACGGGTCTTTTCTTCTTCATTCACGCCCGCAGGCTTGCTGCCGAGGGAAAGCGGAAGATCGGAAATAATCGGGTTTATATTAATCGGTTCCATAGTGTTTCCCCTATCTCAGAATATCAAGTGTGCGCTGCAACATATCCTTTGCCATGCCGACCGCTTGCAGATTGGCTTCGTAGGAACGCGTCGCCGACATTACGTTGACCATTTCCTCCAGAGCGTTGACATTGGGATACGCGACATATCCCCGTTCATCGGCGTGCGGATGGCCGGGTTCGTAACGCATGACAGGATCGCTCTGATCGGACACGACTTCGTGGATCTTCACGCCTTTCACGGCGTTGTCGAACATTGATCCGAATGAAGCTCCCATGGGATTCTTCATATCCACCGCGGAAAACACTACGTCTTTACGCCTGTACGGCTCCACGCCCTGCGGCTGGGTCGTATTGGCGTTTACAAGGTTGCTGACCATCACTTCCAGCCTGCGGCGTTGAGCCGTAAGCCCGGAAGCTCCAATTTCCATCATTGTCATTATGCTCATCGCGACGAACTCCCTTCATTGATGCTGGTCGAAAGCTTTTGATATTTCCCGCGCAGCAACTGCGTCATCATTGAATATCCAAACGAGGTTTCGCTCAGCTTCATCATTTCCCAGTCGATATCCACGTTGTTCTTGTCGGCACGCTCGATCAGCCCCTGCGGTTCAAAAACCATGTTGTTCGTGGGACCGTAAGGTTCGGCTTCGATGTGCCGCTCCCGCGTCATCCGCAGGTGTCCGCCGGAACTCTGTTCGGTGAGCAGTTCATCAATGGTCGCGTGAAATGAAATATCTTTGGTTTTGTAACCGGGAGTGTCGATATTCGCAAGGTTTGACGCGACTATCTGTTGACGTTGCGAGAGGCGGCCCAAATAGCCTTCCATCGCGTTAAGTGTTTTACTTCCAAACAAATCCAGGTACATTTTTTCTCCGTTCTCCTATTTAGCCCGAAACAGGCCATCACTTATGAAAGCAACCCCTGTTCCACTATCGGGAATGTACCTTACATTTGCGAAAAACAGCGGCGCGGCGAAGGGAGAAACGCCGCAAAAGCTCTTTATTCGCAATGTTTTAAAGAAAAACAAAATATCTGACATTTTCATATGTTTTGTTTTCACCGGGAAAACCATATTCAACATGTGATCAAAAAGACGCGGCCAAATGGGCAGAATTTGCCTCTTTGTCGCGTACTGCTAATCCAAATTCGTTCAATTTGTTACGCAGCGTGCGCAGGCTTATTCCAAGCGAGCGCGCGGCGCGCGTCCGGTTGCCGCCGGTATCCGCCAGCGTCTGGCAAATAAGCCGCTTTTCCATTTCACGCATCGTCATGCCGGAAGAAAGACTCTGCTTTTCTTCCAAAGACACCGAAGCGCACTGTTCGTCATTGTTTGGCGCACAGCTCGGCGCGGTATACGGTCCGGCAAATTCCGCCGGTTCTGAAAGGAAAATATCCGGGACATCAATTACGGAACCGGTCGAAAGAGCGGCGGCACGCTGAATCGCGTTTTCAAGCTCACGAACATTTCCGGGCCAGGAATGCGAACAAAGCTGTTCAATGGCCTTTGTATTTACGCTCAATTCGCTGCGGCCGGACTCCAGGCCGTAACGTTTGCAAAAAAAGTCGGCAAGAAGCGGAATATCGCTCGAACGTTCACGTAATGGCGGAATGTTTAGCCTCACCACATTCAGCCTGTAGTAGAGGTCTTCCCGGAATTCGCCCTGTTTCGACAAAGCCAGAAGGTCGCGGTTTGTCGTTGCGATGACGCGCACGTCAATCGGAACCGGGGCGCGGCCGCCGATGCGGTCTACTTCTTTTTCCTGCAATACGCGCAGGAGTTTCGCCTGAAGAATGGGGGCCATTTCGCCGATTTCGTCCAGCAGCAGCGTCCCGCCGTCTGCCAGTTCAAATTTGCCCGGCTTGGAAATGGTCGCGCCGGTAAACGAACCTTTTTCATAACCGAACAGTTCGCTTTCCAACAAATTTTCAGGCAGCGCCGCGCAGTTTATAGCTACAAACGGTTTCGACCGCCGCGGACTCCTGTCGTGAATCATACGGGCGAGCAGTTCTTTCCCCGTGCCGCTCTCCGCTTCTATTAAAACAGTCGCGGAGCTTTCGGCGGCCTGCGCCGACAGTTCGATAGTCCGTGAAAAACGCGGATCCTGCGTGACGATAACATGCGCGCGCGATGTTTTTTCCTTTTTCCCTGTTTCGAGCGCGCGCCG
>JAIRVC010000361.1 GCA_031254095.1 Acidobacteriota bacterium | reverse complement strand
CAACCTTTATACGAAGATGATCGCCGCCGGCGAAGCGGGCGGTATTCTTGATGTCGTTTTGCAGCGCCTCAGCGTTTTTATTGAAAAGATAGTCAAACTCAAAAGCGCGCTTAAATCGGCGCTCATCTATCCTTCGGTGATTATTACCGTCGGCGTCGGCGTTGTCGCAATCATTCTCTGGAAAGTTATTCCGGTATTCCGGACGCTGTTCGAGAGCTTCAACACGGACTTGCCTTTGCTTACCCGTATTGTCATCGGCATCTCCGGGTTTTTGCAAATATTCGCGATTCCCATTCTGATTGTCATCGCCGTCGGAATATTCGGCGTCAAAAAATGGTACGCGACAGACTCCGGGCGCCATATTATGGACGGGGGACTTTTAAAAATCCCTATTTTGGGCGATGTCGTCCGCAAGATCTCCATCGCGCGTTTTACACGCACGCTGGCGACGCTTCTGACAAGCGGCGTTCCGATTCTGGATGCCCTGGATATTACGGCAAGAACGGCGGGAAACGTGATTCTGGAAGACGTGATACGTGTCGTTAGAAAGCGCATAGAAGAAGGCGGGACAATGGCCGATCCGATGCGTCAGTCAAATTTTTTCCCGCCTATGGTAACGCAGATGGTCTCCGTCGGGGAAGCCACCGGTGAACTCGACTCAATGCTGACCAAGGTTGCCGATTATTACGAGGAGGAAGCCGATACGGTCGTCGCCAATCTACTTACGCTTCTCGAACCCGTAATGATGGTTTTTCTGGGCATCGTGGTTGGAGGCATCGTTATCGCCATGTATTGGCCGATGTTTGAGCTGATCAACACGCTGTCCAACTAGGCCGGCATTTATGTCCGAGAGACCGAACAGGCGCGAGGCGGCAAAGCCGCGAGGCAACGCCGCCCCGGCGGAACTTTCATCAAACATTCGCGCCAGGCCCGGCGGCAGCGCCTTGCATGACGAGATGAATCTCAATCAGAACCTGCCTGTAATTATTGCCGCCCGCGCCGTCATCCTTCTTACCGGAATCAATCTGTCGGACAGGCTGGGGCTTTTGCCCGAGCATCTGGGGTCTGTTGCGTTCGTGCCGTTTTTCAACGCGCTGATTGCTTTACTGACGACTCTTTATCTGATTTTGTGGCGATTCTGGCGATTCTACCGCCTGCAGCTCTATTTTCAAATGGCGGCCGATCTGGTCGTGGCGACCATTTTTATCGCTTCAACACGCGGGGGCGAAGGGCCGTTCATTTCTTTTTACCTTCTGATCATCATATACTGCAGTCTCGCGCTTGGGAAAAACGGAGGGATTCTGAGCGCCGCGCTCTGCGCCGTTTGTTATTCCGGAATCGTTGCCGCCACGCGCGCGGGACTCATAGCTTCAAATTACGCGTCATCCGACGTGTTTTTGGATGCCTTTGAAATAGGGTTCCATACCCTGAGTTTTGGAGCGATTGCGTATCTGGGAACCGCCCTGAATCGTCGCCTGCGCGTGATGGAACGCGTTCTTGATGAAAAAAACGAATTTCTGGCGCAACTGTATCGTTTGAACGACCACATTGTGAGCAGTATCCGCAGCGGCCTGATCACCACGGATCTCAACGGGCGCGTCGCCGTGTTTAACGCGGCGGCCGGAACGATGACCGGAAAGACGCCGGAAGAGGTTATCGGCACGCGCATACACGGGATCATAGGGGAAATATTCTGGGAACTCATCGTGGGAGCCGATCTGTTCAAGAAAGTCCAGTCCATGCGGCACGAGGCATGGGTGCGGCATTCCGACGGTTCGATGCGTTTTTTCGGATTTACCGTGTCGCCTTTGTTTGACGCGGATAACCGGCGGCTTGGCTACATTTTCTCGTTTCAGGATCTTTCCGAAATAGTAAGGCTTGAGAAAGAAGTGAGGTTTCGTGAGCGCCTGTCGGCCGTCGGGCGCATGGCCGTTACCGTTGCGCACGAAATCCGGAACCCTTTAACGGCGATACGCGGGTCTGTGGAAATTCTGCGGTCGCGCGCAAATCTCACCGAAAAGGACGAACGCCTGCTGAATATCCTGATCAGCGAAAGCGACCGCCTGGATTTGTTCGTTGAGGATTTTCTGGATTTCGCGAGGCCCAAGCCGAAACCTAAAACCGTTCTTGACGTCATTCCGGTTCTGAACGATTCGGTGACGCTGATGAAAAACAACCCGGAAATCAAAGGGAAATATTCCGTCAATCTGGACATTGAGATTCCCGACATGTTTATTATCGGGAACGCCGATCAGATTCGGCAGGTCTTCTGGAATGTAGCGCAAAACGCCATGCGGGCGATGCCGGAAGGCGGAGATATCGCGATACGCGCGGCCCTTGCCGACAATGGCGCGGGTGAAATAACTTTCACTGACAACGGAATTGGAATGACTCCGGAGGAGATCGAGCAGATATTCCAGCCGTTTCATTCAGGATTTTCAAAAGGGCTTGGTCTTGGGGTCAGCATAATCTTTCAGATCATGGATGATCATCACGGCAGAATAATGTTTGAAAGCGAAAAGGGAAAAGGAACGAAGGTCATTCTGGCGTTTCCATTTGAAACCGCGATGCCGGATGTTGACGTTTTGCCGCAGGCGGCGGAGGAATAAGGCATTATGGCGACAGTTCTTATTGTGGACGACGAACCGAATATTATCGAAGTGCTGAAAATGTCCATCATGGATGAAGATGTGGATGTGCTTGTGGCCGGCTGCGGCAGGGAAGCTCTGAATATCCTGCGTAAACATGACGTCGATGTTGTGATTTCCGATATTCGTATGCCGGATTTTTCCGGCGTCGAGCTTCTGCGCGAAGCGAGAAAAATCTCTTCCGGCGCGGCATTTATCATGATTACGGCATTTGCGACCCCGGAGACGGCCATTGAAGCGCTGCAGCATGGCGCCTGCGATTACATTACCAAGCCTTTCCGCATGGATGATATGCGCGGCGCTTTGAAGCGCGCTCTGGAAAAAAAGCGTCTTTCGGATGCGGCGGCGGCGCCGGTGGCAGCCGACCCGGTGAATCTTCAGGCGCAGCAGGGGCAAAAACTGTTTCAGGCGCTGCATGGAAGCCTGGTTGTGGGCAGAAGTCCCAAAATGATGGAAGTGTATCGAACCATCGGCGCCGTCGCGATGGGAGACAGCACCGTGCTTATTACCGGAGACAGCGGGACGGGGAAGGAACTGGTCGCCCGGGCGATTCACGCGGCTTCAAAGCGCAAGGACAGGTCGTTTGTCTCTATTAACTGCGGCGCGTTCCCCGAAACCCTTCTGGAAAGCGAACTGTTCGGTTACCTGAGAGGGGCGTTTACCGGAGCGACCGCAAACAAAAAAGGACTTTTTGAGGCGGCCGACGGCGGCTCGATTTTTCTGGATGAAATCGGGGAAATGACGGCGGCTATGCAGGTAAAGCTTTTGCGAGTCCTTCAGGAGCGCCGCCTGAGGCCGCTTGGCGGCACCGGAGAAATTCCGGTGGATGTGCGCGTGATTGCCGCCACAAACCGCGATCTTCAGGCCGACATAAAGGACGGCGCTTTTCGGGAGGATCTGTATTACAGGATAGCGGTAATAAATATTCATCTGCCGGCCTTGCGCGAGCGGGCGGAGGATATAGGAATAATGGCCGCATTTTTCCTTCACAATTACGCGGAAAAATCAGGCAAAAACATAACGGGAATTTCTCCGGAAGCGATGCGCCGCCTGGAGTCATATAGCTGGCCGGGGAACATTCGTCAGCTTGAAAATGTAATTGAACGTGCGGTTGCGCTTGAGGCTGAAAATGAAATCCAGCCGGAGAGACTGCCGGATTCCATTTGCCACCCGGAAAAATACGACGATTTATCGGGGAAAAAACTGTTCACCCTGCCCCCTGACGAACCTTTCGACCTGGAAGCATTTCTTCGCAGCGTGGAAAGCAGCCTGATTGAACAGGCTTTGCGGCAGTCCGGCGGAAACCAGACGCTGGCGGCGCAGAGGCTGAACCTCACAAAAGGCTCGCTGCGCCACCGGCTGCACACCCTTGGAATCCGGTCATAAGGGAAACGCTGATTATTCAAAGATGGTTCGCGGCGGATTTTTCTGACCACTGACCACTGGCCGCCGTGAGGCGGCTTAGTTCTTGCTCATGAAATCGGCGAATTCGCGCAGTTTATTCGAGCGATACGGGCTCCTGAGCTTCAAAAGCGCCTTTTCCTCAATCTGCCGGATACGTTCGCGCGTTACCTGGAAAATCTCACCGACTTCCTGCAATGTGTACTCTTTTCCTTTTTCGTTCAGGCCGTAGCGCATTCTCACGATTTCCTGTTCGCGGGGAGACAGGGACTGCAAAGCCGAATTGGTCACTTCGCGCAAGTTGTGCTTCATGACGTCTTCATCCGGCGAAACCGCGTTTTTGTCCTCAATGAACTTGTTTAACACCGCGTCCCTGTTGTCCGCGATGCTTGCCTCAAGAGAAATCGGCTCCTGGGCGGCTTTGAGGATCTGCGTCACTTTTGCGACCGGCGTCTTTAGTTCTTTAGCCAGCTCATGCACGGAAGGTTCCCGGCCAAGCCGCTTGGTCAATTCGTTGGCGACTTTCAGCACCCTGTTCATGGCTTCGACCATGTGAACCGGAATGCGGATAGTGCGCCCCTGGTCGGCAATAGCGCGCGTGATGCTCTGGCGGATCCACCAAGTCGCGTAGGTGGAAAATTTGTGCCCAAGGCGATAGTTGAACTTATCCACCGCCTTCATTAATCCGATGTTTCCCTCCTGAACCAGATCCAGCAAATCCAGCCCGGGATAGGAATAATTCTTGGCTATGCTCAACACCAGCCGCAGATTGGAGCGAACGAACTGGTCTTTTGCGTGCAGCATCTCGACCTTGTTTTCATTGATCAGCGCGACGATCTTGCGCAGTTCCTCCGTGCTTGTCAGGTACTGGTTCTCCAGTTCACTGAGGCGCTCACGGGCTTTTCGAATCTCTTTGGGCGGCGTTCCCGAACGTTTGGAGAGGGTCTTGTGCTGCGCCTGCGCCTCTTCCATGCGATATAAAACCTCTTCGACGCTCTCAACCAGAACGGAAATCTGGTTTTCAGAAAATTCGATATTTTCCTGGAGAAGCTTACAAATTTTGTCGCGATGGCTCTGTATGGCGTTCTGTTCCTTTTTGTCGATGGCCGCTTTTTTTGACCGGCTTTTTTTGAGAGTTCCCTTGGCCTCACGATATTTAAGCTCAAGCTTCTCCAGCCGCGAGATGATTTTACCGATTTGCTTGAGCCGCAGGCGTGTGCGCTCTTCAAGCGAAACTTCGTTTTCCGCTTCCTGTTTTTCCTCGGAGATGAACTGAGGCGTCTGCAATGCTTTAGCCTCCAGAGGCTGCAACCCCTCGGCCATTTCCATGATTTTGAAAGAATTGATCGTAGTCAGCGACAAAAGCCGCAGCGTATTGAGTTTCGCGGCTTCGATTTTCTGCGCCAGATAAACTTCCTGTTCGCGCGTGAGCAAAGGGATCTTGCTCATGCTCCGGTAATAAATGTACAGGGGATCGGCGGAAGCGGCGGACTCATCTTTCCCAATAACCCGGTTCTCATTGGGCACGCGATCAAAACGGACGCGGTCTACATAGTTTTCTCTCGTCAGACGCGGAAAAGCGTTTGATCCGTCCAGATCTTCCTCGTCAAGCTCAATCACGTCGTACTCTGCTTCTTCAAGAATTCCGTCATGTTCCAATTCAATCATATAAATATGGCCTCAATAAGTGGTATACGGAAATATGTTCAAAATGTTCTTATCGGCCAAAGCCTCAAAGAAATATGTTGGAATTAGTCGCCTTGCCAAAAAAAATTAATACTCAGCACTTGAACTTATTTCTCTTATTAGATAGCTGACACCTGAAAAAGTTTCATCGGGCGGGATGGTTTTATGTATACAGGCTTCAAGCCTCGTAATTACATCATTATATAAACCCAATGACACGAAAGAACGGCGATTTTACCACATTAACCATTAATTCGCAACGGCAATCGGGGATTCCTTCAAAATTTCCTCTTGATTTTCATCAAAATTGCGCGTCGCGGCAGGTTCGCGCAAGCAAAATAGGGGCCGGAGCGGATTGACGAAACCCGCGATTTTCATTAGTATTTATGGTTTGCAATGATTTCTGGGAGGACGGGGCCGTGATTGAAGTCGAACATGTCAGCAAGGTTTACGGCGAACGCAAGGCCGTGGACGACATCACCTTCAAGGTGGAAAAGGGAGAGGTTCTCGGCTTTCTGGGGCCGAACGGGGCAGGCAAAACCACAACCATGCGTATTTTGACCTGCTATATGCCGGCAACGGAGGGCACGGCCCGCATTGCCGGTTACGACGTGTTTGAGAAAAGTCTTGACGTCCGCCGGCGCATCGGATACCTGCCGGAAAATCCGCCGGTTTATCCCGACATGACGGTCGATTCTTATCTGCATTTCGTCGCCCGCATCAAAGGGACCCCTTCAGACCGGAGAAAAAGCCAGGTAGACGACGCCATGGACAAATGCGGCCTTGGCGATGTCAGAAAACGCGTCATCGGCAGGCTTTCCAAGGGCTACCGGCAGCGCGTGGGTCTTGCGCAGGCGCTTTTAAACAATCCGGAAGTGCTGATTCTGGACGAACCGACCAGCGGGCTGGATCCGAAGCAGATTCATGAAGTCCGGGCGCTGATAAAAAGTCTGGCAGGAGCGCACACCATCGTTCTTTCAACGCACATTCTTCCCGAAGTCAGCGCGACATGCAGCCGCGTGGTCATCATAAACAAGGGGAAGGTCGCCGCGATGGATACCCCGGAGGGGCTGGCGAATCAGATGAAAGGGGCGGAGAGGATTTCCATTACCGTCGCC
>JAIRVC010000359.1 GCA_031254095.1 Acidobacteriota bacterium | reverse complement strand
CCTCCGGGCGCGCCATGATGAAGTCGCGCTTTACATGCCCGTATGCGTAGGCCTTGTCCGCGATTGCGCGCGCGGAATCAAAAACCGGCTGATTCAGAAGCGCCAATGTAATGCCGGCCGACGTGTTTATGATTTGAGCGCCATTGTTGAATGTCGGCGTATTCCCGGCGGCCGCCTCCGCGGATTCGGCGTTTTCCGGCGGGAATACGGATCCGTGCAGCATGAGGCTGTTTTTTGCGAAAAGATCGAATGACAGCGCGTCGCCGCCCGTTTCATGGGAACCGGTACGCAGCATGTTAAGCGCCAGGTACATCGCGTCCGCGCCGCTTCCAGCGCGAAGCGCGGCGAACTGGCCGCCGCCCGCGGCGAAGCTTTCCTCCGGCAGTTCCGACGGCGCAACGGCGGATTCATATTGCAGCAGCACATGCGGATTTTCGTAATACGCCAAAAATGGCAGAAGCCGCGGCGCCATCCGGCGGCGCCATCCCTCGGAATTAAAAAGGCCGTATCCCGTATACAGGTCATGCGCCGCGACGCATTGCCGCCCTGTTTCTTCCGGTATTTTGTCGGCAATTTTAAGCGCGAACAGACTAAAGCCAAGCGAATCGTCAAGATTTGCGCCGCCGAAAAGCGGCAGCGTTCCCGCCGGCGAAAGCGACTTTAACGTGTTTGAGACATATTCCAGAAACCGCGCGTCCGCGTAATACTCGGCGCGGCCCGCGCGCCGGAGCCCGTAGAAGAAAGTCGCCGCGGCGTCCATTTCGGTAGCGCCCCGGCCCGGTCCGGCCTGGTGGATTCCTTCATTCAGTTGATCGGAAAGAATTTGTTCGATGACGCTTTCAGCCTGCGCAATAAACGGCTCAAAATCAAGCGCAAGGCCTGTCAGCCCAAGTCCGGACGCAATCACGGCGGCGCCCGCTTCGTTGGCCCGCCGGCCGGAAGCGGCTCCCAGCAGCGGCTTGGCGTATTCGAACAGGTCTGTTTCTATCTGCGCGCGCCTTTGCGGCGAAAGGTTTTCGCGAATAAGGTCGTATGCGAGCGCGTAGTTCTGACAGGAACGCCCAAGCTCGTCCCATGTTGCGGCCGGGGCTCTGCCGGCAAAATTTGTAAGCAGTAAATTCGCGCCGCCCGCGTAAATTTCGCGTTCCGTAACGGCAAAGCGAATCGCCGAGTGCAGCGCCAGGCGGCTGCGCTCCGTTGGCAGATGCGCTATCCATGTGCAGGTTCCCGTGATAAACATGAGAAAACCGACAAAAAATCCCGCTATCGCCGTCTTTCGTGGAAATTTCTGCAAACTTGTATTGAGCCCGGGACGGCTGAGCCTCAGAAGCAGAAAAAGAAAAATCACATATCCTGAAACTATGATCCAGCCCAGCGCTTTCGGCGGCACGTAGTAGGGCAGGAGGCGGGAAAGTCCTGAGGAAACAACGGCGAAATACGAAAGCGCACGGCCATGGCTTTCCCATTGCGACCAGGGACTTTCATTAATGCGCGAACGCAGGTTGAGCAGCGAATCGTCTCCGAATATGCCGCCGCGGTCGTCAGCGCCGGGCGCAAACAGGATTCCCTCCTTCCATGGAAAAATGGGCGGGCGAACGAATATCTCCTCGGCGGCCGTTGTGCTCCCAATGACACCCCAGCTTTCCTCGCAGAAAAAACTACCCACGACCATGTTCCGTTCCACGAAGTCAAGCCGGCGCGCATACCGATAATCGCCGCCGGCGCCTTGAGGGGGCACGTAGATCCATATTTCAAACTCGGTTGTCCATTCCGGAAAAACTTGCGCCCGCCAGACGTCTCCCGGGCTGACGTAAGGAATCATCCAGGCCGCGGCACGTTCGCCGCCGGTGGAGATCTTCACCTTCCGCGGATATGCTTCGGCGGCATTCATCGTAAAAACCGCGTTCCAGCCGTTTTGAAGCTGTCCGTGAACGTTGATTTCGTTGTCGGACTGTTCCATGCGGAATTCCGGCGACTTCGTCCCGCGGGCGAGAATATTGAGCAGCTCGGCATAAAGCACGTGAAAGTCAAATCGCGCCATATACGGAATCTGCTCTGCCATGACGTCTATCGTGATTTCGGGCGAGGCGATCCAGGCGTTTTCGCCTGACAGGAAAAAACGCAGATTGCGCGTCCGGTTTTCATGCGTGAAATCGACGGCGCGGTTTTCGATTGTTCTTCCGGCTATCTTTCTTGCTATCTGAACCACGCGCGCCTGATACGACACGTCTTCCCCGGACGCCGTCAGGTTGAAACGCCCGTCAAGCCGGTATTCGGGATTAGACGGCAGCTGCCCGACCGACTCGGCGAGCCGCAGGCGCAGTTGATCAGGCGTAAGAACCGCATCCGCCTGAGCCGCCGACAAAAAAACGGCCGTCGCTGAAAAAATCAGGATCGCAAACAGGCCGACGGGAAAACGCTGTAAAATTTTCATCCTTATACTTTTCGTCCGAATATGCTCTGACGGTTAATTTTCGGTTTGAAACAAAGCGTTTCAGGTAAACTTCAAAAGTACTATAAAGAACGCTTTTGTTAAATGGAGGAAAATCATGAATTTTGGATCAGTTTTTAATTACGGCCCACGGGAAGTGCTTAGCAAGTGGGCGCGCGGAGCCGAGGAACCGAAGCATATACAAAAATATGTCGAGGTTACGAACACCGCGCAACGTAAACAATTTGGCGATTCGCCCGCGCGGATATTTAGTCAGCGCTTACTCTGCGCCGTGTTGTTTTTGCTGCTTGCAACAGTTGTGCCGGCTTCCGCGCAGCAGAAAAATTTCGCCGGGGATGTTTTCACGGCACAGGGTGGCGACATACGGATTACTTTTATCGGACACGGAACGCTCATGATCTCTTACGCGGGCAAGGTGATTCATGTTGATCCCGTGTCGATGTACGCCGACTACGCGACGCTGCCGAAGGCCGACATAATTCTGGTGACGCATGAACACGGCGATCATCTTGACAGCAAGGCGATTCAGGCGCTTATGACTTCCCGGACGACGGTGATCGCCAATCAGGCGTCGGCCAAGAATCTGGACAAAGCGGTGGTAATGAAAAACGGCGACACCCGGTCTTTGGACGGGATAACAATTGAGGCTGTGCCTGCCTATAATCCTGAAAAGCAGTTCCATCCCAGGGGAAACGGCAACGGCTATGTGCTCACAATGGGCGGGATGCGCGTATTTGTTGCGGGCGATACGGAGAATGTTCCTGAAATCAAGGCGCTCAAGGACATTGATATAGCGTTTCTGCCTATGAACCTGCCGTTTACGATGACTCCCGAACAGGTCGCCGACACGGCCAGGGCAATGAGGCCAAAAATACTTTATCCCTATCATTTCGGAGAGACGGATACGAATGAGCTGGTACGGCTCATGGAAGGCGAAAAAGGCATCGAAGTTCGCATAAGGGATATGAAGTAGCTAGTGGCTAGCGGCTAGTGGCCAGTGGCTAGTGGCTAGTGTCGCAGGGGGCGGGCGGCCGCCGGGACGGGAAATGATTCTGAAAGATATTGAGACAGGCGGGATTGACGCTGAATGTGAAGATTTTCGCGTCAGCGAGGATCTGGAATCGGCGGGGCTTTCAGATTCTTTACGCGCGGTCGGACAACTGAATCCCGTTATCCTGCTTGAGCGCTTGCCGCGCCCGGTTATCGTCTGCGGCTTCCGGAGATTTGCCGCGCTGCGGCGGATGGGCGCTCGCGCCGTTTCCGCTCGAATCCTTGGCGCTGCGGATTGCCGCGTGAAACATCCGCTGGAACTGGCGCTGCACGACAATCTCGCGCACCGGCGCCTGCTGCCGCTTGAGCAGGCGCGCGCCGCGGTAAAGCTTCGCGATCTGTGCGGCTTTTCGCGGGAACGGCTGATAAGGGAATATTTGCCGCTTATCGGATTGCCGCCGCGTGAAAACGCGCTTGAAAGCTGTTTTGCCATACACGCGGCGCGGCCGGAACTGCGGCGGCTTTTCGCGGCGGACGCGCTTACGCTCGCTTCAATGGAACGCCTTGCGAAACTTTCCGAAAACGAACAGGATCGTTTTGCCGCACTGATGCCGGCCGCGCGCCTGAGCGCGAGCCTGCAGAAAAAAACGCTTGATCTTCTTGACGATCTGGCAGGGATGAACCGCGCGCCCTTTACCGCTCCGCTGGATATCCCGGAGATTCGGGAATTTTTGCGGGACGAGAAGTTTTCTTCTTTTCAGAAAGGCGAAAAGCTGCACGGGGCGCTTTATCGTATGCGCAATCCCGGCGTTACGCGCGCCGAATCGGACTTTGCCGCGCGAAGAAAGCGGTTGAGGCTGCCGGGCGCGATTCGCGTTCTGCCTCCGCCGTATTTTGAAACGGCTGAACTGCGTGTGGAATTTGAAGCCGCGAGCCCCGAAAAATTCCGGGAGCTTGCGGCGGCCTGTCATAGGGTTGCCGGGTCTCCCGAGCTGGATGAACTATTTAAAGGGAACCTCAATTTTTAATCGGCGCTTATTTATAAGTTTTGTGGAGCTGCAATGAGCGAACATTACGGCGTGCGCGTCGCAAAAAGCGCCGGATTCTGCCCCGGAGTAAGAAGAGCCATCGATAAGGCGCTGGAACTTGACGCCGACGGTAAAAAACCTGTTTACACCCTCGGCCCCCTGATTCACAACAAGCAGGTTACAGACGCGCTGGCGTCAAAAAACATAACTTCCATAGATTCCCTGTCGGAAGTAAAAAACAAAAACGCGACGCTTGTCATACGCGCGCACGGCATTACGCCGCAATTCCGGAAAGAGCTGGAGCAGTCCGGCATGGAACTTTGCGACGCCACCTGTCCGCTTGTCAAACACGCGCAGGATATTATTGAAAAATACGCCTCTCAGGGCTACGACACCGTAATAATAGGGGACGCGGATCACGCCGAAGTCATAGGCCTTCTGGGTTACGCCGACGGCCGCGGGCATGTGGCCGCGGCCGCGCAAGAGGCCGACGGATTGCCTCCATTTAAAAAAGTAAATATCGTCGCGCAGACGACGCAGCAGGAAAGCGTGTTTGAACAGGCCGCGCAGATCATAGCCGCAAAAGCGGAAACTTACGTAATTTCAAACACCATTTGCCGGCCTACGCGCCAGCGGCAAAGCGAAACCATGGAATTTGCGAAAAACGCGGATCTCGTCATCGTCGTAGGCGGCAAGCACAGCGCAAACACGGCGCGCCTTGCGAAAGTGTGCCGCGAACTTTCCCCGAAAACGCTGCTTATTGAAGACGAAAGAGAACTCTCGGCGACGGACCTGAAAACTCCAAAAAACATTTTCATCACTGCCGGCGCGTCCACGCCGGGTTGGATGATCGAAAACGTTTTTGAAAAAGTGCAACTCGCGCGCAGAAAGTTTTATTACATGCCGCAAATAATCATAAAACGCGCGTGGTCTTTTGTTTTAAAGAGCTCTTTTTTTACCGCCGCGGCAGCGCTGTGTCTGACTTATGTCGCGATGAACCTGCAGGGCATACCCGTCAATCCGCGGCTTTTGTTCCTGGCGCTGGCTTTTGTTTTCAGCCTGACAGGGCTTAACAGGGTTACCGCAAAAACCGTATCGTATGTAAATACGAAGCTGGAAGTCGCTTTTTGCCTGCTGCTCGGCGCGGCAGGCCTTTTCGCGGCGTTCACGGCGGGTAAAGGTATTTTCGCGCTTACGCTGTTTTTCTGGCTGCTCGGCGTAATATACCCTTTCAGCTATTATTTAAAAATAAAGAAGCTTACCTCTATACCCGGCGCAAAAGACACCGTAACCGCGCTGGGCTGGGCGTTCGTCTGCGCTTTCGTGCCGGCATACGCCGCGAACATTGTTTTTACGAACGAATACTATCTGGCGGTTTTCTATGTAACGCTCCTGGTTTTCATGCGTTCCATCCTTCTGGGCATAGGCGCGGCAAATAAAGACATAATGGTAAGCAAGGAAAGTTTCTACAAAGCCCACGGCCTGCGCACCACAAGATTTACCGTAGGGCTGATATGGAGCGCGATAAGCGCGGCTCTCATCATGCTGTTTATAATGGGCTGGAATGTACGGCTTGTGTCCATGCTGCTGCTCGGCAATATTTACACGGCGTTTATGGCCGCGCGCTGCTGCCGCCGCCCCAAACCCGGAAGCACGCTGGATGAGACGCTTATCGACGGTCAGTTTTATATCCTGGCTGCCTTGGCGTTCTGCTCCAGATTTCTATAAGGAACCTCTAAAAACCCAAAACTCCGCGTTTAGCGGCCGGTCCAACGTGCTTATTTACGTAAATGTAAACTCCGCTTTTGTCCCGGCCGCAAGCCTTGATTCTGGAGTTTTTAAAGGTTCCCTGTATGTAGGAATTCTACTGCGTAAAAATCGGGGCGCTCATATTGCTTTGAGCGCCCCGCGGTTTGCTTATGTTGCAGTCCGGGTAGCGTAGGGATACGCCTTGAATGAAGCGATTACTGAATTATTTCGAGACGAACCTTAACAGGCTGGGATACTCCGATGCATTAAAGAACAATTTACCTAATGGGTTCAGAGCTTCGCCGCCGCTTAAAACTTTTACGGCGCGCCCGCATTTCAGGCGGACGGGGATGTCCGCGCTCCCGGTGTGGTATAATGTGTGTTTCCGTTTACGTCATGAAAGCGGAAATAAAAACGGAGTGTTGTTTGGTCATTTGAAAGGAGAAAAGACGTATGAAAAAAATCTGTATTCTGGCGGCAGCCGTATTGTTGGCGGCATCTTCGATGTTGCTCTTTGCCCAGGCGGACGGCGCCGCGCTATTTAATGAAAAATGCAGCATGTGCCACGGCGCCAAAGGCGAAGGCAACAAAGACGCGGGTATGCCCGCGGCCAAAGGCACGGAAATGACGGCGGAAAAATTAACGGCATTTCTTTTTAAAGGCGATCCCGAAAAGGCGATTCACGCGAGTCCAATGGGCCAATTGAATGAAGAGCAGGCTAAAGCGGTCGCGGCTTTCGTAAAAGAACTGAAATAATACTTAACGTCAATGAAAGCGTTGGGCGCGCGCCGCAGTTGCCGGTAATCGTCGTTGACGTGGGAACCTCTGAAAATTCCGGGATCAAGGCTTGCGGCCGGGACAAAAGCGGAGTTTACATTGCGGCAAATGAATATTTTGGATCGGTCGCGTAACGCAGAGTTCTGGTTTTTTAGAGGTTCCCGATAATGATTTATCTTGACCACGCCGCTACTTCGTGGCCCAAACCGCCAAAAGTCATCGCGGCCATGACGGATTTTCTTGAGCGCATCGGCGGGAATCCCGGCCGCGCCGGACATCGCCTTTCCATTGAAGCCGGACGGATTATTTACAAAACCCGCGAAGCGCTCGCGGAACTATTTAACGCCGGCGATCCCCTGCGCGTTGTCTTTACTTCAAACGCGACGCACGCCATAAATCTCGCCCTGCATGGATTGTTAAAACCCGGCGATCATGTAATAACAAGCGGCATCGAACACAATGCCGTCATGCGCCCCTTGCGGTTTCTGGAACAGAACGGTGTGCGCGTTTCGGTCGTTCCCTGCGACGGCGAGGGAATTCCGGATCCGCAAAATTTCGCTCGCGCCGTGGAAAAATCAACCAGGCTTATCGTAATCAAACACGCCTGCAATGTCACCGGAACGATGCTTCCCGTTGCCGAAATCTCGGCCGTCGCCCGGCGCGCCGGAGCGTTTCTTCTGGTTGACGCCGCTCAGAGCGCGGGCGCCGTTCCCGTTGACATGCGCATGATGGGCATTGATTTACTGGCTTTTGCCGGTCATAAGGGATTGCAGGGGCCGCCCGGAACCGGCGGTCTGGTTATAGGCGAACGCGTTCGCGCAGAGGACATGACGCCGCTGACGCGCGGCGGAACCGGCAGCCGCTCGGAATCTGAATATCAGCCGGAAGATCTGCCGGACAAATTTGAAAGCGGCACGCTTAACGGCGCGGGAATAGCGGGGTTGGGCGCCGGAGTTGATTTTGTGCTGGAACGCGGAATCGAGGCAATTCATGCCCATGAAACCGCGCTGGCCAAAATGCTGGCCGAGGGATTGGGAAACATTCCCGGCGTCAGGCTTTATGGATCAAACGATTGGAAAAGGCGTTCAGCCGTCGTTTCATTCACTTCCGAAAAATATCAAACATCGGAAATTGGTTTCAGGCTGGACGAGGAATTCGGCATACTGTGCCGCGTCGGTTTGCATTGCGCGCCGGCGGCGCACCGTACCATCGGCAGTTTCCCGCGCGGAACGATCCGTTTCGCGCCCGGACCGCAAACTACAGCAGGCGAAATCGCCGCCGCGGTCGCGGCCGTGGCACGCATCCTGAAGTGAGGCGTTATGGCAGATGGCGAAAGCGCTTATAGCGTCATTCTATTTCATACAAACTCGGCGGCGCTGCGGGCTGAAAAAATTTTATTGCGTGAAGGGTTCGCCATCAAATTAATTCCGGTTCCGCGCCAGTTGTCCAGCGACTGCGGCATCGCGCTGCGTTTTGACCGAAGCCGTGAAACGCGCGTCGGCGAAGTTCTGGAAGCGGCAGGCGTTCCCATCGACTCAATTCACGTTCTGGAATAATTTTGGAGTTTTTAGAGGCTCCATTATGTTTCCCGATGTTTGGAGCGAATATGGCAAACGGATATACAGGAAAAATCCTCCGGGTAAATCTGACGAATAAATCAATCAGTACTATTCCCACCGAAAAATACGAGGAATACGGTGGCGGGCATGGCATGGGGTCCGCCATTTTTTTCGATCTTGTCGGAGATCAGCTTCCGTTTGAGGCGTTCGATCCGCGCAACCTGATTATCATGATGACCCATCCGTTCGCCGGAACTTTCATGCCGGGATCGGGACGCTGCGAAGTGCAGGGACTGGGGCCGATGCTATATCCTGTCGAATGGTTCGGTCACAGCAATTTCGGCGGGCGCTTTACGGCGCAATTAAAATACGCCGGCTGGGACGGCATCGTAGTCGAAGGCACCGCCGACGCGCCTGTATGGATAAACATCATCAACGAC
>JAIRVC010000339.1 GCA_031254095.1 Acidobacteriota bacterium | reverse complement strand
GCCCGGTTTTTGTTTCAAAATCAGGCAAAATCTCCGCAAGCAGGCCGCTGTCCTTTGTGGATGTGGTGGTAGCAAGGCGCAGCGCTCCTTTAGCGCCGGCCGCCGTGTCCGCCGTTTGTGAACCGCCGCAAGCCGCCAGCAAACATGCCATTGTCAACGACAACATTATGATTAGCGCAATCCTTGCCTGACGCGGCATACAGTTATTTTTCATTTTCTCTTTCACTTTCTTTTCATTTTCCGAAATTCGTTTTTCATGGGAACCGGCATCTTTTATTAGTACGGATTTACCCGCCAATAACCGAATGAGCAGCCCGTTCTGATCGTCAGGACAGGCTTGGACCGGCCTGCATATATCAAAGATGGTTCCCGGCGGATTTTTCTGATCGCTGACCGCTAACCACTGGCCGCCGTGAGGCGGCTTGCCTGTTCGTCACGGTTTATCCAAAAAACAGAACCATATTACGAAATTCCGCAGTAAAATCAACCTTTGCATACGGCCGCAGCGGTCTTTCGGCCGGTTCCGGGATGTAAAAATCCGGCATGATGTATAACATGATGTATAAAATGTAAAGCCGCCTCGCGGCGGCCGATGGGCAGTTTGGATATTGGACAACGGGTATGACGATTAAAAAAAGAGCGTTAATTCTGTCGGCGCTGCTGGCGTTTGCTTTATTTCTTTATGGCGCGGTCGGATATTATTCTCACGACTTGATTTACCATGTTGTGGAGCAATCCTTGATTCAAAAAGCTCCCGCGGGCGTAGATTCGCAGGAGGCGCGGCTGCGGCTTGAGGCGCTTGTTGGCGCCGAGCCGGACAAAAAAGCCCGCGTACAAAGACTGCTGAAAATTTCCGAATACCTTGAGAAAATCCAGCGGCTGACTCCCGAAGAATGGGATGGTCTATAAGTGTGTGAAGATTTTGCGGAACGCCCGGTGGTTTTCGCTGTTTTCATTCGGTATGGCAAACAGAACGCGGTCAAAGCTCGCGATCAGGCCGTCGTCGAAAAGCGCTTTGCGGAAGCGTTCCGCTACCGGCTCGGGCAGGTTTTTAAAAACGCCGCAACCAAAAGCGCCAAGCACAATATTCCTGTTGCCGCACAGGATGAAAGTCCGGAGCGCCAGTTCTATCCGGCGTTCCATTGCCGCCGCGATATCGGCCTCGGAAATTCCATGTTCGAGCGCAACGCCGCGGTTGGGCGCGGGCGCGGTTACGCAGTCGCATAGCCATGGGTCGGAAAGGTTATAATTCCCGTCGCGGATAACGACGAGTCCTTTTGTATAAAGAGCCTTGTCGAAATATAGTCCGTCAAAAAGATTTGAAAGGCTCTCCCGGTAATATTCCTGCCTTGATGAAAGCGCCGCGTACAGAGTCGAACGATAGGCGATGTCTTCCTCCTGCGACATGGAACCGTTTCTGAATCCGCCGCCCGGATGTTTGGCTGACGCAAAATTTAAAATCGCCGCCGTTTGTCCGGTTTCCTTCATCAATGCCCGCGCCGCGTCCAGTGTCGTCTGTGGAACAATTGAGATTTGCGCCGCGCGGCCGCCGTGATCGCCCGATATCCGGGCTGTTTCAGAAGGAGAAATGACGCGGGTATTTTTCACGCAAGCGGCGGCGGCGGCCGAAATATCGATCGGAATATTTCCGTTCGCGGTCAGGTATTTCCCGCTTTTCGAAATGGAAATGGTTTCCGCCGCGATGGTTTGCAGGTCAGACCGGTTCAAGTATTTCCCCTTTGGAAACGCTTATTAAGCGATATCCGATAAAAAAGCGGCCGTTTTTATCGGATATCGCTTAGGAAAGCGCTGGTTAATTGCCTGTGCGGGCGAATTGCCAAATTGTTTACGGCGGCGCGGTGCTCGCAACCTCAACATATCATTGATATATGCCTCGGTTCCTGCGCTCCGTGCGCCTCGCACTTCATCCCGCGCAGACAATTAATCAGCGCTTCCTTGAAAAATCTAAAACAGCGGAATGGTCTTCGGCGCGCCGGTAAAGGAATACAGCGTCGCGACGGCTTCCGTGAAATACAGCGTCACATAAATTTCGTCGTCAGCGCCCTTGGGATAGATTTGCAGCAGCGTGGGGGATTCCTTGAACGCCTGTGCTTTGGCCTCATAGCTGTCGTCCGCCTTGACTTTGCCGCGTATTCTCAACCAGGTTCCGTCCGGGCCCATATCGGAAATTTCAATTTCCGGATTTTTCTGCATCTGTTTGAATACGTCTTTGGTTTTATTTGTACAGATGTAGAGCTTGTTGTTGAAAACCATCGCAAATCCGAAAGGGCGCACTCTGGCCGCATCTCCGTCAACGGTTGCCAGATGAAATACGGGATTGGCTTTGAGAAATTCGTAAGCGGTGCTCATGGTAAACCTCCTGAAAAGAAATTAACGTTGGGGTGCTTGCCGCACTTTTACGGCAAAGATGAATTATATAGCTTCCGAGCAAAAATCTTTACAAAAAGGTTTACGCCGGGCGCGCGCCATATCGGTTATGCCCATAAACGCTCCGCGTCCCGAACGGATATGTCATCCTCTTCACGCAAGCTTTGACTGTGAATTGCTTGACTCAAAAAGGCGGTCTATATAGAATACAAAAGGTTGCGCGCTTTTGCCGGCAGGCGTGTCTTTGGACGCGTTCCATATGCGGGAATATACGGTTTAAACGCTTTGCCGGATGAAGGGGCGCAATAGGCTCTAATTAAATTACTCTGATGAACGCTGATTGCGAAAGCGCGTGATTATCGGTTTTGGACGAACCGATGCAGTCGCCGTTATTCAGTTTCAGCGTGAACATCGGGGAAGACGGGGAGAGATTTAAATTATGTCTAAAATTCAGGAAATTGCGACTGCTGTTGAAAATGGAAAAACGAAAATAGTTGCCGGGCTTGTCCAGGAAGCGCTTAATGAAGGCATCGCCGCGCAGGAAATATTGAATGTCGGCATGATTCAGGCGATGGATGTTGTCGGCGCGAAGTTTGGGCGGGGCGACATCTTCGTCCCTGAAATGCTTATAGCCGCCAAAGCGATGAAAAACGGCGTTGAAGTGCTGAAACCGAAACTGGCCGCGGCCGGCAGTTCGTCGCTCGGAAAGGTTGTCATCGGAACCGTTATCGGCGATCTGCACGACATCGGAAAGAACCTTGTCGCCATGATGATTGAAAGCGCGGGATTTGAAGTAAAGGATCTCGGCGTGGACGTTCCCGTCGACAAGTTCGTCGAAGCGGTTGACAGCGATTCCGAAGTAAAGATCATGGCTGTTTCGGCGCTTCTTACCACTACGATGCCCGCGATGAAAGACACCGTGGACGCCTTGAACGCATCCAAGAATCGCGCGCGGTTCAAGATTCTTGTCGGCGGCGCGCCTATTACGCAGGATTTCGCCAATCAGATCAAAGCCGATTCGTATGCTCCGGACGCCGCTTCCGCGGCAAAGGCAGCGAAAGCGCTTATCGCGTAAATCATAATGTTTTACGGCGCCGCAGCAATAACCGCGGCGCCGCCTCCTCTATCCGTTCTTTTAAAATTAATCTTCTTGCGTTGTCCCGCGATTACCTTTTATACTCACATCTCATTCAACGATGAGCTTCATCATTAAAGGAGTTGCACTATGCTGACAAAGAGACAAAACCTGCTTGAAACCATCCGGGGAGGAAACCCGGATCGATTTGTAAATCAATACGAAGCTTTCATGTGTCAACCGACCAGGTACGGAATGATCATGGTCAATCCATATGTCGAGGCTTACCCGGCGATTACGCGCGGCGGAAAGATTAAAAACGCCTGGGGCGTCACCATATTCTGGCCTGAAAATGTACCCGGCGCTTTTCCGATGCATGACGACGAGCACAAAGTCCTGAAAGACATTACGGAATGGAGAAAAGTCGTCAAAGCGCCGCCGCTGGATTTCCCTCAGAAGGAATGGGACAAATTTAAGCCTTCCCTTGACGCGATCGACCGTAATGAGTTGTTTGCCACGCTTTTTAACGCCCCAGGCATTTTTGAACAGCTTCACTACCTGATGGGCATGGACGACTGCCTGGCAAACTTCTATGAAGAACCTGAGGCGATGAAAGAACTTATTAACTTCGTCACAGAGTGGCAGATCAATTACGCAACGCTGCTTTGTGAGAATTTCCGCCCGGACGCTCTTTTCCAGCATGACGACTGGGGCAGCCACAGGTCTTCTTTCATTTCACCGGCCATGTTCGATGAATTTCTCGTTCCCGCGTACAAAAAGCTCTATGGCTGTTACAAGTCCAAAGGCGTGGAATTGATCGTTCACCACAACGACGCCTACAGCGCGAACCTGGTTCCCTCCATGATCGAAATGGGCATCGATATCTGGCAGGGCCCTGTGACAACCAACAACACGCCGGAACTCGTAAAGAAATACGGCGGAAAGATTTCCTTTATGGGAGACATCGACAACGGCATCATCGACCGTGTGGACTGGACGCGGGAAGTCCTCGCGGCGGAAGCGCGCCGGGCGGTCACGACCAACGGCAAGATGTACTACATCCCCTGTTGCACCATGGGCGGCCCCGAAAGCTCATACCCTGGCGTTTACGAAGCCCTGTCTGAAGAAATCGACAAGCTGAGCAAGGAAATGTTTTAGCAGTCAGAAGTTCCCTTGAGACAAACGGCCGGAAAAAAAATCTTCCGGCCGTTTTTATATAGGGTTTTACCGCCGGCCAAGATGCCGCAAACTAACGCCGCTTTTCAGGTTGGATTCAATCTTTTCCAACGTTACGCCCCTCGTTTCCGGTACAAACCTCGAAACAAACAGGATCGCCAGTACGCAGAATCCGGCGAACAGATAAAAAATCGAAGCGTTGCCGAATTTTGCCATGAATGAAAGCGCGTAATTCATCACAAGTCCGGCAAATGTCCAGTTGACCATAGTTGTAACGGTCATGCCGATTTCGCGCCCTTCAAGTGGGAAGATTTCGGAGCAGACCAGCCACGCGACCGGTCCCCACGATACGGCAAAGCCGAAGATGTAAACAATGGCGGCGACAAGCAGCAGTGTTTTCGGCCAGTCGGCAATCAGCGCGGGGTCTGCGGCATCGCCTATCGACTGGAAGGCGATGCCGGCCATCAGCATGGTAATAAACATGATCGCGGCGCCCACGTAGAGCAGTTTCTTGCGTCCCCATTTTTCAACCAGATGAATCGCCGGAAACGTAAAGAGCATGTTGACGGTCGGAACGGTCAGGAGGGCGGTAAGACCCGCCATGCCGGCGTATCCGAAAATCGTCGCCGAGTAATAGATCATCATGTTGATGCCGACGAGCTGCTGAAACATCTGAAGTAGCACGCCCACAAGCAGGATTTTAAGGAAGTAGCCGTGCATTACGGAAGCCCGGCCTGTCCGCGCGCCGCTTTCCAGCGCGGAGGCGATTTCATTAATTTCCTTTTCAATATCCTCTTCGGAGTTAAGCGTCCGGCGAAGCACGGCGACCGCCTTTTCCCTGCGCCCCTTGAGCATCAGCCAGCGCGGGCTTTCGGGCAGGATAAAGCTTCCGGCGAACATAAATAAGGCAAAAAACGTG
>JAIRVC010000284.1 GCA_031254095.1 Acidobacteriota bacterium | reverse complement strand
TTTATCCTCTCGCCCCGGAAATCAATGGCCACGCCCGGCTTTGGGTTCAGCGCCCGTATGCGGTTGTGAATTTCCAGCGCCTGCTGTTCCCACGAAACCGCCGATTCGGCTTTTGTGATTTTATGCGCCCATGTCGCCAGCTCGTCATCCTGCGGCGTTGGCGCAAGGCAGCCGGATTGCAACCCTTCCAGCGTTTCGATCAGCAGCCGCGCGCCGACCGCCGCCAGCGTTTCGGCAAGCTCTCCCTCGGTCGTCTCAATTGAAATCGGGATTTCTTCACGCAAAAGAATGCCGCCGGCGTCGAGGGATTCTTCCATTACCATGGTCGTTATCCCGCTTACGGCGTCGCCGTTGAGAATCGCGCGCGCGATCGGCGCCGCGCCGCGCCAGCGCGGCAGAAGCGAAGCGTGGATGTTTATTGGAAACAGCCGCGAAAGCCGGAGCATCCACCCCGGAACGATCTGGCCGTATGCGGCGGTTACAATGACATCGGGATTAAGGCCTTCAACTATCGCGCGATTTTCTTCCGCCCGCAGTTTTTCCGGCTGAAAAACCGGAACGCCGCGCGATGCCGCCAGCGCCTTGACCGGCGAGGCCTGCAAACGGTTTCCGCGTCCGGAAGGGCGGTCGGGCTGCGTAAAAACGCCGCAGACATCATAGCGATTATCAAGCAGCGCCCGCAGGGAAACGGCGGCAAATTGAGGAGTGCCAAGATAAAGGACGCGCATCACCATTTTCCGGCTTTGGTAAGTTTTCTGATTTTTCCGCGCATGAGAGCTCTTTTCAGCGGACTGACGCGATCGACAAACATAACGCCGTCGAGATGATCAATTTCATGGCAGATCGCGCGGGCAAGCATTCCTTCTCCCGTCAACTCAAAGGGTTCGCCTTTAATATTCTGCGCCTCAATCGCGACTTTCATGGGGCGCTTCACATGTTCCATGAAATCGGGAACGCTCAAACAGCCTTCGTCCCCTTCCTGCGTTCCCTCGGAAGCCGTAATGCGCGGATTGCACAAAATGAGCTTCCTGCCCGCCGATTCATCGCCGTCGCGGATGTCGATTACGATCAATCTGATATTGACACCCACCTGCGGAGCGGCAAGGCCGATGCCGGGCGCGGCGTACATTGTTTCAAACATGTCGGCTGCCAGCTTTTCCAGATCTTCGTCAAATTTTTCAACGGGCTGGCTGATTTCGCGCAGCGACGGCGCGCCGTATTTAAGTATAGTCATTAACATAAGTTATTAATGTTAAGCGGTATGCCCGCGGAAGTAAAGATTGGCATTTTCTTTTGAATTCAGTGAGCTATACTTCAACCGAGTGTAAGCTGCCATGATACGGTACGAAGATATCGCGGAAAAAGTGGCGCGTTATCATCCCGGCGATTCAGTTGAGATGATACAGCGCGGTTACGTCGTTTCAGCCAAATACCACAAAGGTCAGCTCAGGATGAACGGCGAGCCGTATTTGACGCATCCGCTGGAAGTCGCCAACATCCTTGCCGAAATGGAAATGGACGCGGTCACGGTTACGGCCGGACTCCTGCACGACGTCCTTGAAGACACGCTGATATCCCCCGACGAACTTCGCAAGCAATTTGGCGAAGAAGTATACCGGCTGGTTGACGGCGTAACTAAAATCGCCCAGATGCGCCTTTCATCAAAACAACAGAAGCAGGCCGAAACTTTCAGAAAAATGCTTTCGGCAATGACTCGCGATATACGGGTTCTCTTCTTAAAGCTGGCCGACCGCTTACACAACATGCGTACATTGCAGCATCTTTCTCCGGAGCGAAGGGAGCGTATTTCGCTGGAAACGCTGGAACTTTACGCTCCGCTGGCGCACCGTCTCGGGATGGCGAAAATTCGCGGCGAACTTGAAGACATCGCCTTCAGTTTTTTGCATCCGGCGGCTTATCAGAGCACGGTGGCGCAGATCGAAGCCAAACGCACGGTTAATCAGAATTTCATCATGGAGGCCGAAAAGGCCATTTCCCAGGCGCTGACAGAACGCAACATCCCGGTCCGCCTTGAGAGCCGCGTCAAACGCATCTACAGCGTCTATGCCAAAATGAAACGGCAGAAAATATCCATCGACGAAGTGTACGACTTTATTGCCATACGGGTGATTACCGACGTTAACGACAACTGTTACAGGGCAATGGGCGTTCTTCACAAACTCTGGAAGCCCGTCCATGAACGCATCAAGGATTACATCGGCTCGCCGCGCGCGAATCTTTACCAGTCGCTGCATACTTCGGTAATCGGCCGCAACGGACAGCCGTTTGAAATTCAGATCAGGACGGAAGAGATGCACCATGTCGCGGAGGAAGGGCTTGCCGCTCACTGGAAATACAAGGCCGGAAAACTCGGCGCGGTTGACGGCGAGGAACATTTCCGCTGGCTGCGCCAGTTGATTGAGATGCAGCAGGAGGTCAGAAACCCCCGG
Organism: Acidobacteriota bacterium; assembly: GCA_031254095.1. Classification (GTDB taxonomy): domain Bacteria; phylum Acidobacteriota; class UBA6911; order UBA6911; family UBA6911; genus UBA6911. The sequence continues at coordinate 3,972 of JAIRVC010000284.1, read as the reverse complement.
GAATTTCTGAATAATCTGAAAGACGATCTTTATCACGATGAAATTTACTGCTATACCCCAAGGGAACTGCAAATTACGCTTCCGCGCGGCGCCACGCCGGTTGATTTCGCCTACACCATCCATTCGGAAATCGGAAACCATTGCGTGGCCGCGAAAGTGAACGGACGCGCCGTACCGCTGCGCTACAAACTTCAAAACGGCGAAACGGTGGAAATAGAAACGTCCGAGTCGGCTTCGCCAAGCCGCGAATGGCTTACCTTCGTCAAAAACGCCAGGACGCGCAACAAGATCAGGCGTTTTATCAACCAGAAGGAACGGGATTCCGCGGCGGATATCGGTCGGAAGTTAATGGAAAGGGAATCCCAGCGTTTTTCGGCATCATGGGAAAAGGTTTTGCGGATGCCCGAACTGACGCAGGCCATCGCCAAATGCGGCCTGCGCGATTCCGGGGAAATATATACCGCTGTAGGAAGCGGAACTCTCACGCCGCGACAGATACTTTCACTGGTTTTTCCAAACCGCGAACCTTCGACCGGGATGCCTTCAAAGAATTTCATTCTTTCATCTCTTTCATCGACGATCCGCCAGGTTTTCGGCAAAGGGAGCGACAAAACGGCGATTCCGGTCAAGGGCCATGACGGCTCTTTGATATATCGCGCCAAATGCTGCAACCCCATTCCCGGCGACGACATAGTCGGATATATCACACTGGGCAGCGGAATTTACGTTCACATGGCGAACTGTCCAAGTTTGAAAAATTTATACGTAACCGGAGCGGATCGCATTACGGAAGTGGAATGGGCGGACGATTCCGGCGACGAAACGTATCCGGCGCGCCTGAACATTGATTCCGAAGGCCAGCAGCAGGTGATGGCCGACGTAATTACGATGCTGTCAAAGGCGCACATCAATGTCGTCGAATCCAGATTCCGGAGTTTAAACGGAGACGGCAATCGAAACATCGACATGGTTATCAATGTCGCCGACGCCAAACAACTTCAGGAAATCATTCAGGGATTAAAATCTATTGAGGGCGTCAATGAGGTGGAGCGGGAACGCAAAATCCGCGGCCAGTAAGTAATCAAGGAAACGCTGATTAATTGTCCGCTCGGGCAAATCGCCAAATTTATCAAATTACTTATGCTACGCGGCGCTCACAACCTCAGGGGAAACCCCTAAATAAAGTCGCGGACGGCGTTTTGGGCCTGCTCATCCAGCGCATCGGTTTCAAAACCGCTTTCGGCGCGCAGCCAGATAATTTCACCGTCGGCGCGGAACCATGTAAGCTGGCGTTTGGCGTAGCGGCGGCTTTCCATCTGCGTGCTTTCGATGGCCTGCGTCAGCGTGACGCGCCCCGCCAGATGCTCGGCCGCCTGCCTGTAGCCGATCGCCTTGAATGCCGGGCAGGCTGCGGGATAGGCGTCAATAAGCCGGCGCGTTTCGTCCAGCAATCCGTTTTCAAACATCCTTTCCACGCGCAGGTTAATCCTCTGGTACAACAGTTCACGCGGCATGTCGATGCCGATTTTCAGCCACCGGTAACCGGTCAGAACATCGCGAGGCTGACTTTGCCACCAGCTCATATTCTTTCCGCTGACGAGATAGATTTCACAGGCGCGGATAATCCGGTCGGCGTCGTTAGGCGCGATTCTCGCGGCTGATTCCGGATCCGCGCGTTCAAGGAGGCGATGCAGGATATCCGGCCCTTTCCGCAGGATGATAGAGCGCATCCTCGCACGCAGTTCCCCGGAACGTTCCGGCCCTTCAAAAAGGCCGTCGATCAAAGCGCGCAGATAAAAACCGGAACCGCCGGCGACGATCGGAAGCCGTCCGCGCCCGCTGATTTCCCGGAGCGCCGTCCGCGCCTGACGCTGATAGTCCCCGGCCGAGAATTCCCGATCCGGTTCGGCAATATCAAGCATGTGATGCGGCACGCCTTCACGTTCTTTGAGCGTAACTTTGGCGGTTCCGATATCCATTTGCCGATAGACATGAAGAGCGTCGCAGCCGACGATCTCTCCCTGAAACGCGCGGGCCAGAACGATTCCGAGACGGGATTTCCCCGACGCCGTGGGGCCGACAACGGCAACGGCAGGACTTTTCATATCGTTATCCGGGCAGCCCGGATATTTCATGAGGACTCGTAGCGAGGCGGCGCGAACGGGCGTGGATACAAGGCGCGCGACGTGAGGACGACGCGGGCATGTTAGACGATATGCCGAGGAGGCCAAACGAACGCAACGCGGTAGACATGCCTGGTTGCGCCACCGCAGTAGAATCCTTATGAAATATCCGGGCTAGATAATAACGCGCGCAGGCAAACGCCAGCAAAAGCAGCGCGAGAATTAAAATCGCCAATATTTGAGATCGAAAACGGTTCATAAAATCACATTTTTACAGAAGCTCGCGACTGCCTCTTTGATTTTTGTTTTAAGCCTCTGAGCGGTTTGCGCGCCGCAGCCATCAGTTTATAGCGTATACCGTCGGCCAGGGCTATATAGCTGGCTTCCAGAATGTTTTCCGAAACGCCAACGGTGGTCCAGGTTTCCACGCCATCCGATTGCAAAATATGCACGCGCACCTTTGACGCGGTTCCCGTATCACCTGTAAGCACGCGGACTTTGTAGTCGATAAGCCTGACGTCGCGCAGCGGTTCAAAAAACTGATTGAGCGCAAGACGCAGGGCTTTATCGAGCGCGTGAACCGGACCGTCGCCTTCCGCCACCGTGTGCTTCCACTCTTGTCCGACCCGCACCTTGACTGTGGCTTCAGAGGTGTATTTTTCCGTACCCTGCGTGCCGGTTCCGTGCATGTCGGTAATGACGCGAAAATTGTCGATCTCAAAAAATTCTTTCTCGCCGTTAAGAGCCGTTTCCATGATAACGCGCACGGAAGCCTCCGCAACTTCAAACTCGTACCCTTCGTTTTCGAGCTTTTTAATTTTCTGGAGGGCGGGTTTAAGTTTTTCCTGCTGTTCAATATCCAGATTCATCTCATGCGCCTTGTACAGGAGATTGCTTTTCCCGGACAACTCGGAAACCAGCACGCGGCGGGCATTGCCGACCAGTTCAGGCAAAACATGTTCATATGTCGCCGGATTCCGTATTATCGCGCTGACGTGTACGCCACCCTTATGGGCAAAAGCGCTTTTGCCGACGAACGCAAGATCGCGGCGCGGCGACAGATTGGCTATCTGACTGACAAAACGCGACGCGCCGGTTAAATGTTTCAGCCGCTCCGGGCCAATTGTCCGGCAGCCCATCTTTATTTCGAGATTGGGAATAATGGAACAAAGATTAGCGTTGCCGCAGCGTTCGCCATAACCATTCATCGTTCCCTGCACCATCACCGCGCCGATTTCGACCGCCGTAAGTGTGTTGGCGACCGCCAGTTCGGAATCGTTGTGACAGTGAATGCCCAGAGGAAGGGAAATTTCAGCCTGTATTCTCCGGATGGCGTTTTGAATATGCGACGGAAGCGAGCCGCCGTTCGTGTCGCAAAGGACGATCGTATCGGCGCCGCCGTCCGCGGCCGCTTTAAGGGTTTGCAGCGCGTATTCCGGATTCGCGGCAAAGCCGTCAAAAAAGTGTTCGGCATCGTAGATTACCTCGCGGCCCTGCGTCTTGAGAAACGCGACGGAATCCCTGATAAGGTCGCAATTCCGCGAGAGCGAAATTCGCAGCGCGGTTGCTACATGAAAATCCCACGATTTCCCAAAAATCGTCACTGCCGGCGTTTGGGCAGCTATGAGTTCCAATAGGTTAGGGTCGTCTTCCGGCCGGTTCTTCGCCAGGGCGGTGCTGCCAAATGCCGCGATTTTTGCCGATTTCCAGGGCAGTCTTGCCGCCTGCCTGAAAAATTCGGCGTCTTTTTCGTTGGAACCCGGCCAGCCGCCTTCAATGTAATGTACCCCAAGTTCATCGAGTTTCTGCGCAACCCGGATTTTATCCTGCACGGAAAACGCGACTCCTT
>JAIRVC010000278.1 GCA_031254095.1 Acidobacteriota bacterium | reverse complement strand
GGTTCGGCCAACGAAGTTCTGAGCGATCAGGAAAAACAGAAGTTTACCGACGCTGAAGGCAACCTCTAAAAACTCCAAAATCAAGGCTTGCGGCCGGGACAAAAACGGAGTTTACATTTACGTAAATGAGCGTTTTGGATCGGCCGCGTAACGCGGAGTTTGGGGTTTTTAGAGGTTCCCCCGGGGAATCAGCGTTTCCGCAGACGGTTGCCCAGCCGGTAAAGCAGTTCAGTAACGCCGGTTTCCACGAACAGGCGCGCGCGGTTCCTGTCTCTCGTAATCAGCCGAAAAAGAGCTTCCGACATTTCCCGGCAGCGCAAATAACCGTAAACCTTGTGCGGATTGACGCGCCCGCCGACGCGGTAGTCGTTTATGACAGCTCTGTCTTCAGGCGCCACGCCTCTGCTGTTCGGCGCGAAAAAATATCCGGGCATGTGACGGCTGCCAATCTCGTCCCTCGGGTCAAACAGATTTAGCCATTGTCCGGAAATGGATTCCGGCGCACTGATTTTCCGGTTCGGCGCAATCGCGCCGCGCTGTTCTTCCTTTAATTTTTCTACAAGCAGGGGAATTCCCAGCGGAGAACCGATGGTTATGAAAGTATCAATGGAGAATTCAAGCGAATAAAGCACGTCGCAGGCGATCAGCGCGCCCATTGAATGCGCGATAAGCACTATGCGGCGGCGGCGGCAGTCAAAAAGCGTCTTGGCTAAAATGGCGCGAAGATCTTCCTGCGCCGTGGCTCCGGCCTTGCCGGCGGCATCGGGGGAATAATAAAGGTCGATCTCGCGATAACGCTTTCTAATTGCCGATTCGGTCAGGGCGGGTAAAACATGCGTGAACCGGTTACTCAAAAGCATCCGGGAGAGCTGTGTTTTTACTTTCTTTTTCAGCGGACGCCGCGCCTGTTTATTTGTTTTATTTATCAGCGTGCCGGGTGACGGCAGGTACGGCTCGGCGATATGCAGCGGATGGCCGGGGTCTTTTTCATTCGGATCGGCCGGTTCGGGGTTCACATAATCAGCCCAATAAACAAGCCTGAAATCAAAAAACGGCATCCGGCCGATATTCCGGCGCAGTCCTTCCGACATCGACAAACGCCACCATTTTTCAAGCACTGTTCGCGGCGGCTTGTTTGCGAGTCCGTGAATTCCAATAACGCAAGTTTCCAAAGTTTTACTTCATCAGCCCCTTGCGCACGTATTCCATCAAGCCGCCTGCGGCAATCAGCTCCTGCATGAACTGCGGAATCGGCTTCGACGGATATTCTTTTTTAAGCGTGACATTGATGATTTTGCCGCTTGCGGTATCCAGCCGCAGGACATGCCCTGATTCAGCGTCGGCGGCAACCGGCGCTTCCATGATGGTCAGGCCGATGTTAAAAGCGTTGCGGTAAAATATGCGGGCGAAGCTTTCAGCTACAACGCAGGAAATGCCGGCGGCCTTGATCGCCAGCGGCGCGTGCTCGCGCGAAGAACCGCAACCGAAATTTTTCCCGGCCACGATTATATCGCCCGCTTTAACGATGCCGGGAAACGCCGGATCGGCGTCTTCCATAACATGAGCCGCCAGTTCTTTCAGATCGCTGGTGTTCAGATAACGCGCGGGAATGATTTCATCGGTATTTACATCGCTGCCGAATTTATGAATCCTGCCCTTAATAATCATTTTTTCACCCCTTTCGCCCAATCGTCGCCGCGCACTTCATCGGGCAGCGCCAACCGTCCCTTAATCGCCGATGCCGCCGCAACTCCGGCGGAAGCCAGATAAACTTCGCTTTCGACATGTCCCATGCGCCCGACAAAATTGCGATTGGTTGTCGCCACGGCTTTTTCGCCTTTAGCCAGAATACCCATATGCCCGCCAAGGCAGGGACCGCAGGTCGGCGGCGAAATAACGCAGCCGGCATCCATAAATATTTTAAAAAGCCCTTCCTGCATCGCCTGACTCCAGATTGCCGGCGTGGCGGGAATAATTATCGTGCGGACGCGCGGGCTGACCTTCCTTCCCTTCATAAGTTTCGCGGCTTCCCGCATATCTTCGATGCGGCCGTTTGTGCAGGAACCGATGATCGCCTGATCGATAATCACATCCCGCGCCTTTGAAACCGGCACAACGTTGGATGGGAGATGCGGTTTTGCCACAACCGGTTCCATGCCGGTGACGTCGAATGTTTCAATCCTCTCATATTCCGCTTCGGCGTCGGACTCATAATAACGCGGCTTGCGCTGCGCCCTTTTTTCGACCCAGGCTCGCGTTATCCCGTCCGGCGGCACGATGCCGGTTTTCGCCCCCGCTTCAATAGCCATATTGCTCATGGTCAGGCGGCCTTCCATAGACAGTTTGTCAATAACGGGGCCGGTGATTTCGATGGCGCGATAATTGGCGCCTTCCACTCCGAGCCGTCCGATGGCAAGCAGAATCAGATCCTTGCCGGTAACGTCTTTAGGCAGGCGTCCCTTGAACACGAGTTTTATCGTCTGCGGAACCTTGAACCAGGCTTTCCCCGTCAGCATGGCCGCGCCCAGATCGGTGGAACCGACGCCGGTTGAGAACGCGCCCAGCGCGCCATAAGTGCAGGTGTGTGAATCCGCGCCGATTATCAGGTCGCCCGGAACGACAACGCCCTGTTCGGGCAAAAGCGCGTGTTCGACGCCGACTTCGCCCTGATCCCAGTAATAAAGCAGATTCTGTTCGCGGGCGAAGTCGCGCAGAATCTTCGCCTGCTCCGCGGACTTTATATCTTTGTTCGGCGTAAAATGATCGGGAACCAGCGCGACGCGCTTTCGGTCAAAGACCTTTTTCCCGCCGTTTTCACGAAACGCCTGAATCGCCAGCGGCGCGGTGATGTCGTTTCCCAGGCACAAATCAAGTTTCGCCAGAATAATATCGCCCGGGCTCACTGATTTCGCGCCGCAGGCGCGCGCCAGTATTTTTTCGCCAATTGTCATAGGTTTTGGCATATCGCAATATCTCCTTTTAAGCCGCGAAGCGGCTTAGTGGTCAGTGGTCAGAATCACCGGGCAATCTTTGAAGGAAACGCTGATTAATTGCCTGAGCGGGCGAATTGCTTCGTTGCGCGGTGCTCGTAACCTCAACATATCGTTG
>JAIRVC010000264.1 GCA_031254095.1 Acidobacteriota bacterium | reverse complement strand
ACCTTGATCCTCCTTTCCTGACTCAAAAGAACCACAGTATGAAAACAAGAAACAATGACCGTGAATTTTCATTTGAAGATAAATGGGATTCAATTGATGACTATTTAAAATTCATGAAACTTAGGCTTGTCGAATGTTATAGGACATTAAAAAAAACAGGCAGCATTTATTTGCATTGTGATAAAAATGCCTCTCACTATCTTAGAGTATTGCTGGATAATGTATTCGGAATGAATAATTTCAGAAACGAGATAATCTGGACATATACACGCTGGACAAACACAAAAAATAGTTTGCAATGCGCACATCAGAACATATATTTTTATAGTAAAACTGATAATTTTAAGTTTAATACATTGTATACAGAGTATTCCGCTTCTACAAATGTGGATCAAATATTGCAAGAAAGAGTAAAAAACAAGCACGGAAAATCCGTATATAAAACTAAGGATGATGGAACAATCGTTTTCGGAAAGGCAAAAAAGGGAGTACCGTTAAGTGATGTATGGTATATACCATATTTAAACCCTAAAGCAAATGAAAGAGTTGGATATCCAACACAGAAGCCGATTCTGTTGTTAGAAAGAATTATCGAAATATCTACTGATATAGAAGATATTGTCCTTGACCCTTTTTGTGGCTGTGGCACATCATTAGTTGCCGCCCATCTATTGGGAAGAAGATATATAGGTATTGATGTATCTCCCGAAGCGATAAAATTGTCTTCAGAACGTCTTGAAAATCCCGTGAAGACAGTATCGTTTTTATTAGAAAAAGGAACAGATGAGTATTTTAGTAAAACAGTAGCAGAAATGAACATTTTAAACAGTCTTGATGCAACCCCCGTGCAACGCAATATAGGTATTGATGGATTTCTAAAATCAGAATATAAGGGTAAATTAGTGCCGATAAAAATTCAAAAAAAGAACGAAACTTTGTCGGAAGCTAAGAAAAAACTACTCCATGCTGCTCTCAAGCGCGACTGTGAATTTATGTTTTTAGTAAGAACGCATGATGACCATGATGACATTGATGAGCAATTGTTATTTGGTGATGATATTAACACAAATATCTGCATCATAGATTCATTTGAATTATCAATGCGCAAACACTTGAATAGATTTGAGGCTATTTCGGAAAATAAGACTTATATGTAAACAATTATTGGATCATATCAACCAAATTTGATAGCCAATATGGAATAGTAAAGAAGTCATCAAAATACCGATAGCAGTTTGATAGCAAAAAATCGGCAAATGTCGAATAATGGATCGAAACAGGGCAAGAAACGCACTAAAATACAGCATTTACTGAGCAGTATGATTTAACTTTTGATTTGATTTGCCGAGTGGGAGTAGGGGCGGCCTCCCCCTCGGTCGTCCCTACGGTTTATACATTTTATTGATCGACTGACCGGGCCGGCCGCTCCTACGGCGCTCTTTTGATTATGAGTTCCTGAGGTCCGCCACCGCCCCGGCCTCCTCCCGGTCCACCCATGGGTTTACCGGCAGGACCTGCGCCGTCAGGAGGGTTCATGCGTCCGCCGCCCTGACCGCCGCCGGGTCCACGCATACCTTCCGGATTCGGTCCACCCATGGGTTTACCGGCGGGACCTGCGCCGTCAGGAGGCCCCATGCGTCCGCCGCCCTGTCTCTCAATTGTTAATTTGATTTCATCGCCGGTGATTTTACCGCGATGCAGAGTCCTTACTTCGTTGTCGCCGACACGGCGCACCACCACAAATGAAATCTCGTCGCCATTAATGCTGCCTTCGGCGATTTCAGCATCGCCGCCCCTGCCGCCTTCGATCGTGCCGGTCAGCTTATTTCCGTTCGTCGTGAAGTTAAAAGTTGTCGGGCTCGCCGCCTGCTGGCCTTGGCCCTGGCCTTGCTGTTCCGCAACCCATGTTCCCGCAATATCCGCTCCGGCGGCGGTTATTGCCATCGCCAGAATCAGAACCGTTCCCGCTAAAAATATTTTCAATCTCATTTGATGTCTCCTCTCTTTCATTTTGCCTGTTTCCCCCAAGTCCGCATATGCGTAACTGTATTACGTGAATCATCGGATATTTGTTACAGAATGGCCTTTTAGCAGAAATGTGAAATTCAGAATCCACTTTGGAATTTTGGAATGGTAACGTTATTCACTATGGCAAACAGAACACGACTGCTCCGTATATTTTTCACGCTTTTGCCGGCGTTATGCGCGGCGATTCCGGCGTTGTCCGGCGAGATTCCCGCGCAGCGTCCCAAAATCGGGCTGGCGTTGAGCGGCGGCGGCGCTCGCGGAGCGGCCCATGTAGGAGTTTTGAGAATTCTCGAACGGGAGGGCGTACCAATAGACTTCATTGCCGGAGTGAGCATGGGGGCGCTGACCGGCGGTCTGTACGCTACGGGATATTCGCCGTCGGCGATTGAAGAATTCCTCGTGAATCAGGACTGGAACAGCATTTTCAGCGACGCTCCGCAGTGGCATTTTACCCCGCTGGCCGATCGCGCGGATTCAAGGTATCAGGTGAAAATCGCGCTGCGCGGCTGGAATTTTGAAATTCCGGGCGGACTGCTCGGCGGCCAGAGATTCACGGAAGCGCTTGATGTTCTGACTGCCGAACCCATGCTTCGAGCGCAAAACGACTTCGACAGGCTTAATGTCCCTTTCCGGGCGGTGGCGACCAATCTTATCGACGGCAAACCGTACATTTTTCACCAGGGGTCAATGACGCAGGCGATACGCGCGTCCGTGGCGGTTCCGATGATGTTTGCGCCGCTTGAAACCGAAGACGCGCTGCTTGTGGACGGCGGGCTTGTAAACAATCTTCCGACCGACGTAGTCCGCGATATGGGTGCCGATATTGTAATAGCCGTTGACGTTTCCACGCCGCTTTTTGGCCGTGAAGATCTGCGCACGCTTTTTAGCGTTATTGATCAATCGATCAGCCTGCAAATAGTAAAAAATGTCGAAGAGAGCAAAAAACTGGCTTCCATCGTGCTGACTCCGGATCTAAATGGCTATTCCAATACGAATTACGACAAAATTCTTGAAATTATAAAACAGGGAGAAGAAGCGGCGGAGCGGCATATTGATGAAATCAGGGCGCTGGCTGCCGGCATAGCGCCGCGCGGGGCGAGGCCGTCCGCGGCTGCGCCGGCTGCGATTCCAATAATTGAATCCATATCTTTTTCAGGTCTGCAGAATGTTCCCGAAAAACAAATCAGGAGCAAGCTGCGCCTCAAACCGGGCGACGAGGCGGAACCCTCCGCTTTAGCCGCCGAAGTCAGCAGCATCTACGCCACGCGCCTGTTTGAAAGCGTCAGCTACACGCTGGAGCCGGCGGGTGAAAGTTATCATTATCGCCTTATATTCCGGGTTCGGGAAGACCTGCTTAACGCGATCGGCGCGGGCATCCGCTACGACAATGATTACGGCTTTACCATCCTGACCGAATTTATTGCCCGTCAGCTTTTTAACACGCCTTCGCGCGCCGTTGCAACAAGCCAGTTTGGCGGTCTGGAACACCATGCCGCGTCGCTTCGTTTTGTTCCGTTTTATACCGGTTATTTCTATATTGAGCCAAAAGCCGAGATCAGCCGTCAGAAGCGCCTGAACTGGCGCGACACGACAATGACGTACAGATTTACGGACAAACGCGAAGGAGGCGAAATTATACTGGGAGGAGCGCTTTCCCGGCAGGCGGAGTTATCGGCGGGCTATCGAATCGGGCGCGTCCGCATATTTGACATGCCGGACGTCAGAGCGTCACAGAGTTCGTCAATTCTGGCGGGTCTTTCCGCGCGGTTAAACTGGGACTCTCTCGATTTTCCCGAATATCCCCGCAGCGGCAGGCAATTCATCGCCCGGCTTGAAAAGCGTGACGGGGTGTTCGGTTCGGATTTTAACAACATAAAGGGAATGATCGAGTACCGGCGCTACATGCCGCTGTCGGATCGCGGAACGCTCAGGTTTGAACTCATGGCCGGCTATTCCGAAGGCGACATTCCGTTTTATGACCAGTTTTTCGTCGGCGGCTATTCGCAATCGAGCCGGGCGTCGGAGCCGTTTATCGGTTTTGGCGCGGACGAGATCGCCGCGCGTCAGATGGGCATCGCGGGACTCAGTTACTACCACAGGATTATTACGCGGCCGTTGAGCATTCTGAAACAGGGATATCTGACGGCAACCTACAACGGCGGCGTTTTCAGCGAACGGGGATCCGCTCCTTACGATTTTCAGAATCTGAACGGCCTGGGCGCGGGGCTGGCGCTCGACACGCGCGTCGGCCCGCTTAGGATGACTGTCGGCTGGGGCGAAGGCGGGCGGGCGAATTTTTACATGTCTTTCGGCCCGTCATTTTAGATTATAAGGAAATGCTGAGCAATTGTCCGTGCGGGCGAATCGCCTTTCTTTAGGGGTTTACATGGATAATTTTTTCAATGTATACAGGATTTTCCGGATTAAATTCTACTATTACAAAATGTTTGCAGCTTTCACATTCATCCTCTGTTTCCGTAAGGTTTCCCCGTAGAGGACAATTATTTTTCCATGTGGCAGGATGGCAAAGCTTTATTTCGCATGTGTGTTTGTGAGGTATAAACATTTCATTCTCCTCTATTCAAGCGGTT
>JAIRVC010000182.1 GCA_031254095.1 Acidobacteriota bacterium | reverse complement strand
AACCTATTACGCAAAAGAGCTTGCCGGGGCAATACGGAAAGGAGATATTGGATGATGGAAAAATCAAAGGCATTATTTAACAGAGCGGTAAAGGTCATGCCCGGAGGTGTAAACAGCCCTGTCCGCGCTTTCAAAGCGGTGGGAGGAAACCCGTTATTTATTGACAGGGCAGACGGCCCAAAAATTTATGACGCGGACGGTAAAGGATACATTGACTACGTGTCTTCATGGGGACCAATGATTCTTGGGCATAATAACCCCAAAATCCGCGATGCTGTAAAAGCCGCCGCGCAAAAGGGTTTGAGTTTCGGAGCGCCGGCCGAAGCCGAGGTGAAGCTGGCTGAAAAGATCACAAACTTTACCGGTATTGAAATGGTACGGATGGTGAACTCCGGGACAGAAGCGGTTATGAGCGCCCTGCGCCTTGCCCGCGCTTATACGAATCGGAAAAAAATTATCAAATTTGCAGGCTGTTATCATGGGCACTCGGACAGCATGCTCGTAAAAGCCGGATCGGGCGCGCTGACAACGGGAGAACCTGACAGCCTGGGCGTGACCGGCGCGGTTGCCGAAGATACCTTAGTTGCTGCATACAATGACTTGGGCAGTGTGGAAGCGCTTTTGAAGCAATACGAGGTTGCCTGTGTAATTGTTGAACCGGTTGCTGCCAATATGGGCGTAGTCTTGCCACGGGACGGATTTTTAAGCGGCCTTAGAGGGTTATGCGACACATACAGCGCATTGTTGGTATTTGACGAGGTTATCACCGGTTTCCGGCTTGGCAGAGGCGGCGCGCAGGAATATTACGGCGTTCGCGCGGATTTAGTGACATCCGGCAAAATTATCGGCGGCGGGATGCCTGTCGGGGCTTATGGCGGCAAAAAAGCAATCATGGAGTATATCTCCCCTTGCGGCGCGGTCTATCAGGCAGGGACGCTTTCGGGAAACCCCATCGCTATGGCAGCCGGACTCGCCCAGCTTGCAATGCTGGAAAATGACGAGGTTTACAAGCACATAGACCAAATGTGCGTTAAGCTGGCGAATGGCATGTCAGCCGCAATAAAAGATTTGGGCTTGAAGGCATGCGTCAATCAAGTCGGCTCACTCTGTTGTATGTTTTTCGGTATTGAAACGGCTGACGATTATCAGGCGGTCATGGGCGCGGACACGAAGCTGTACGCACGCTATTTCCGAGAAATGCTGGCAGCCGGTATTTATCTCGCGCCGTCACAATTCGAGGCGATGTTTGTCTCATTCGCCCATACCGGGAACGATATAACAGAGACACTGAACAAAGCGGAGATGGTACTCAGAAAAATGAAAAGCGAGGGGGCGTTATGAAAGGTATTCTGGTAATTGCTCACGGAAGCAGGGCGAAAGAAACGGAAGCAACGTTGGAAGCTGTATTGTCAATGGCAAAGTCGAAACTGCCTGGAACTGTTATGGAGTGCGCGTTTATGGAATTCTCGGAAAGGACGGTTGATAAAGGTGTTTCTGCATTGGCAGCTAAAGGCGTAACGGAGATTAAAATAGTACCCTATTTTCTGTTCATGGGTATTCACATGAAAGAGGATATACCGAATATGGTTGTTGAATGTGCACAGAAATATCCGGGTATCACAATCACTATGACGGAACCATTTGGCGTTGATGAACGGCTTGCGGATATTATCGTAGATAGAATTAACAGGTAGAGTGAATGAGGAAAAAACTCTTTGTAATCGGCTTTGGTCCTGGCGATGACGCTATACTAACCGACAAGGCAAAAACCCTTATTAAAACGTCGCAAAGGGTTCTCAATTCAAGGGAAATCCCGTTGCCAGAATTGTTGTCGGAATTAAAGAAAACCGTGCATGGCGTAACAGCGGCGCTTGTAAGCGGTGACTGCGGTTTTTTTAGCGCGGCGAAAACGATTATAAAAGATTATTCCGGTCTTTATGAAATAGAGCTTATCCCCGGTATCGGCAGTATACAGTATCTCAGCGCGAAAATAAAAATTCCCTACGATGACGCCGCTCTTATTAGCTTACATGGCAGACCCGGCAACATTGTTGGGAAAACCGCTTATAATAAAAAAGTCTTTGCCTTAACAGGCGGCGAAAACCGTGTCCGTGATATTTGCAATATTCTTTGCCGGTATGGGCTTGGCGGTGTAAATATCTATGTGGGAGAGCGGCTTTCCTATCCTGACGAAAGGATTATAAGCGCTACGCCAAACGAACTAAAGAATATAGATTTTGACAGTCTTTCCGTCATGTATATTGAAAACCCGTCAGCCGTAAACCCTCACACACCAATCAGCGACATGGATTTTATCCGTGGGGATACTCCCATGACAAAAGAGGAAATACGCTGGTTATCCATTCATAAATTGAGCATTAGCCCCACTGATATTATTTTCGATGTCGGCGCGGGGACAGGCTCAGTATCGGTTGAAATGGCGAGGAAAGCGTTTGACGGATTTGTTTACGCCGTTGAGGCAAAAGAAGATGCTTGCGGCCTGATTCGGGAAAATGTTGTGAAACACGGCGCGTTCAACATAGAG
>JAIRVC010000180.1 GCA_031254095.1 Acidobacteriota bacterium | reverse complement strand
ACCTTATTGAGAATAAACTGGTGTTGGCCCCCGGGAATTTCCCCAACAAGTTGTCGCATTTTTTCCCCGTACAATTCTGCAACAGGTTGTTGCTTAATTGAACGCCGGGAACGAACTGGCCGCATTTCTGCAACAGCTTGTTGCAGAAATGCGGGACTGCGATAAGCTTCAAAAAAACGCCTCATTTCCCAAAGATTGCGCGGCGAAAAACCGGTCATGCCTGGAAATTCCCTTTGCAAATCAGCCGACAGCCTTTCAACAACAGATTTTCCCCAGCCCAGCCGCTCCTGTTTCTCCACGATACTGCTTCCGATATCCCAGTAGAGCAGAACCAGTTCGCTGCTTACCGCTCGCCCGGCGGTGATACGGGCAAGCTGGATGCGGTTCTTCACCTCGGAAAGAAATGTCGTATAGTCGGAACCTATGAGGGATTTTTTTGTCATATCCACTTCCGTGGCAGTTGCAACTGCCCCATGTAAAAAATTACAACGATGTCAATCCTCGCCTCCGCCCTTGGCTATAAATATCACGCCAAGCACGACCAGCGCTATTCCTGCCCAGCGAACCGGCGGGACGCGCTCCTTTAGAACGAGTACGGCTAAAATGGCCGCGAATCCATATTCGATGGCAGTCAAGGGCAGGGCAACCGTAACGTGCGTCCATGAAAGCACCGCAAGGAACGCAAAATAAAAGATGGCGTTCAGAATAGTTCCTAAAATAACGTAGGGATTACAGAGGGCGTGCCAGAAATATGAAATAAGCGCCATCGGCGCGTAGTTTTCAAGGCTCCCCACTTCCATCATTCCGCGTTTGAGCAAAATCTGTCCAAGGGCGGCCGATCCGGTGGCCAGAATAATTGCGATAAAAATTCTCAGCATTGAAGCTCCTTTTAGCATCACAGATCACCGAAGGCGATGGTTTGCGCCTGAACTTCGTCAAGCGTGCGCCGCAGACGGTCGCCGGTCAACGCCCGAAATTCGTCTTCATGACGGTACAGCGGCATGGCGCGGTCGATTTCCGCCGAACGGCTGACGGCGGGATGACAACACAACTCGGTAACGCCGTCTGGCAGATTTCTCAAAATATTTTGTAATAACGGTTCGGTCATCGCGCCGCTGTCTGTCATGCCGAAAAGATAATCATTGCATTTTATGCCCGCGCGGCGAAGCGTCCGTTTCATTAAAAGCATCCACGGCGCGAGAAAAGACGCGGACGCGAAACGCGCCGCAAGCGCCCGCTTCGCCGCCCGCCATGAACGCAGCGGCGGCTCTTTCGGCAGCCGCACCGCGCAGAGGCCATATTCTTTTCCCGTTTTTAGCATCAGTCCGAGCACCGTTGGGTGCAGATGCATGTGGTTATGGGCGTCGGCGTGATCAAGCGGAAGCCCCGTCCGGGCGAAGGCTTCGAACTGGGCGCGGATTTCGGTTTCAAGCTGACGGCGGATTCGCGGCAGGAAAAAAAACCGGAATCCGGCGCGCGCGAGGCGCGTTGAAAATTCTCCATTTGAGTCAACAATATCCGGAATCGTTTCCGGCGGGGAAACGGGGCGTCCTTCCACAAGCGTTAAATGAAGCCCTACCCTCAGCGTCGGATGGTTTCGGGCGCGCTCTACCGCGTCAGCAAAAAATTCGCCTCCCGTCATGAGGCTGGCTGAAGTCAGAATTCCTTCCATGTGCGCCCTTACGATTGCCTCGTTGACCGGACGCGCCAGCCCGAAATCGTCGCCTGTAATTATGACTTTTTTCAAATTTCCTTTCGCCTGTTTTTTTATCATCTGGATTATTCCGGCGCCGTCGTCCCGCCGCCGGAATTACGCGCGACAAGGCGTCCGTCTTTGGTAAGAATGAAACTCGCGCCGCGCCATACGGTGGTTTTTTTCGTAAAGGCCAAAAGCCATGTCGCCAGCGACGAAAGATCGCGGAACGGCAGCAGCCAGAGACAGCGCAAGCCTTCGCCGTCACGCAGTCCCCAGCCGAGAATGAGCGCGGTCGCAACAAGGCGCAGGCCGGTTGCACCGATTAAAACGGCAAGACCGGCCGGATCGAAAAGCCGCATTGCCGCGAAGATAAAAGCGAACGGCACGGAGCGTATCAGCGCCGTCGAGAAAAAAGCGAACGGCCGCGCCGCGCGGGTGTTTTGATCCCAGTAAATCTGATGATTCCACCACGCGGACGGATTTTTAAGATCCACAATCGTATCGACGAAATATGGAACGATGGCAACTTTTTTACCCATTGCCCAGACGCGGCGTCCCATTTCGTAATCTTCCACGAGATAGTCGGACAGGCCTTCAAAACCTTCAATTTCTTCCAGCGTCGAACGGCGGATCGCCGCGGAAGCGCCCAGGCAGAATCGGGACGCGCCGCTGGCGTGGGCGAAAAGGACATTTGAAATAAAATCCGCGTTGAGCGTCAAAAGCTCGACTTTTTCGTACCATGTGTCAGCGCGCGCGGCTTTGTAAAAAGTACAAACGCAGCCGACATCGGCTTTGCCGAGCGGCGCGACTATGGTTTTCAGATAGTCAGGATTCAGCCGGACGTCGCTGTCGCTTATGACCAGCACGTCATGACGCGCGTGGCGCAGGCCGCCGATCATGTTGTTGATCTTGCCGTTGGTTCCCGCTCTGATGTTTTCCACCGCGACCGTGACAAGCTCCGTGCCGAATTCTTCACGCAGTTCGTAAAGGAGCGGCAGCGCCGGATCGTCCGCGTCCTGGACTGAAAAGACAACTTGAAATTCCGGATAATCCTGAACGCAGGCGCTGCGCAGATTTTCGCGCTGATGTTTTTCGACGCCGCATACAGGCTTTAAGATCGTGACGGGCGGCCACTCCGCGAAAGCCCGCTCGCGGGTTTTTGAGCCTTCATGCTCGCGCGCCTGGCGCCTGAAGCGGCCGGCGGCCCAAAGGCACAGAAGCGCGTAAACCGACCCGCCCAGAACGGGGATCAGGACAATAAATTGCAAAATATGCCACAGGGTCACTGTCATTTAATCAGCGCTTCTTTCATAAAAATTTCGTTTATACCGCCGCCGCTTTAAACCCGATGCCGGTAAATATATCCGACAGCCCGCGGACGGATTCGTCTAGTTCCACCGTGTAATGCGGAAATTCCTGCCGTAAAAAATGCGCCGCGCGCAACTGTTCGAAGTTCTTTCCGCGAAGATTTTCCGGCAGGGACGCCAGTTTGCGCAAGGCCGCGTCGTCTTTTTCAATATCGTATGCCTCGCGCAGAGCTTGCGAAATCGTTTCCCGCGGCGAGGCGGCCTGCCGCGCGCGGATTCGCCTTACCGGCGGATAAAAGCCGTCAGTATTCAGCGGCAAATCAATACCTGAAAATTCGCACAATTGATCGCGAATTAATGTGACCGCCCTGATTTTACCGTCAAGCGTGCTTCCGGCGATATGCGGCGTGCCGATATCAGCGAGTTCAAGCAGTTGATAGTCGATTTCAGGTTCGCCTTCCCACACATCCAGAATCGCTCCGAGAATCCTTTTCCCGCGCAGCGCGTCTAAAAGCGCGCGTCCGTCAAAAACCCCGCCGCGCGAGGCGTTTATAAGAAATTGCTTTTGACTGAGCCTGTCTATAACGCCGCGGTTCAGCATATGCCGGGTCGGGTAAGGGCCGTCGTCCGTAAGCGGCGTATGAAAGGTCAGGATGTCCGCGCCAATGACGTGTTCAAAAGGCTGATATTTATCGTCGCCCGTCGCGTCGCCGAGCGGCGGATCGCAAAGCAATACCTCCATACCGAGGGCGCGGGCTTTGCGGGCGACGCGCGAACCGACGTGCCCGACGCCGATCACCGCCAACGATTTTTCCGACGGCGTCCAGTCGTTGCGAGCCGCGACGGCATATAAAGCAGCGATGACATATTCGGAAACGGCATCGGCGTTGCATCCGGCGGCGCGGCAGAAATAAATTCCTTTCCGCCGGAGGTAGTCGTGATCGGCATGATCCATCCCCGCGCTGGCAGCTCCGACAAAACGCACGGCGCTTCCTTCCAGAAGATCGGCGTTGACCGGAGTAATTGTACGCACTATAAGCGCGTCCGCGTCGCGCAAAGTTTCAGGGCGCAATTCATTTCCGGCGAACGGGCGCACTTTGCCCAGACCCGAAAACGCTTCATTCCAATAAGGCAAAGCCCGATCAACGGCGATAATCATTCATATGTCCGGCAAACTATGTGGAAAACCATAAATATTGAAGGGAAACAGGGTTAAATGCAAGCTTTACGCAATTGAAAACACTTTAAAACTTATGTTAAGGTTTTCGGGCAATGCTTCGACTGCTTAGAATCCGTAATCTGGCGCTGATCCGTGAACTGGAAATTGAATTCGGCCGCGAACTGAATATCCTGACCGGTGAAACAGGTTCCGGAAAATCAATTGTGGTTGACGCCCTCGGCCTCGTGCTGGGCGCGCGCGCTTCCCAGGAACTGATTCGCGCGGATTGCGACTCCGCCGTGGTGGAAGGATTGTTTGAAATCGGCGGCTGCCTGCCTGCTGCGGCGCTGCTCAAAGATGCGGGGTTTGAGACGGAAGACGGCGCGCTTCTGGTACGGCGCGAAATCGCCGCTTCAGGGCGCGGCAGAATTTTTATAAACGACAATCTTTCAAGCCAGTCGTTTTTAAAATCCCTCGGGGAAAAACTCGCCGACATTCACGGACAGCAGGATCAGCAGGCGCTGCTTGATCTTCCCGCCCATCTTCGCCGGCTGGATGAATTCGGCGGAAACGGCGCGCTTTGCGCGGACGCGCGAGCGAGGTTTCGCGCGCTGCGCGAAACGGCGCGGCTTCTTGATGAAATCGAAAACACGGAACAGGAGCGCCTGCGCCGCATAGACATGCTGCGCTTCCAGATAGACGAAATAGAAAAGGTGAAACCGCTTCCCGGCGAAAAAGAAGATCTGGAAAAGGAACGCGACGTTCTCTCAAATCGTGAACGCATCGTCGGACTGACAACGGAAGCCTACGAGCTCCTTTACGAAAGCGAAGCGGCGGTTTTAGGAAGTTTGACTCATCTCGGAAAGATATGCCGGGAATTATGCAGATTTGACCCGGATTGGAACGAGCGCCTGGATGTAATTGAAGACTGCCGCTGCCGGCTTGAAGACGTTGCCTTTGCCGCGCGCGATTACGCCGACGGCGATTTCAGCGCGGAACGCCTCGAAGCCGTACACGAACGCCTTGACGCGCTTGGAAAATTAATCCGCAAATACGGAACGTCGTGCGAGGAAGTCGTAAATTACGGCAGGAAATGCGCGGAGGATCTCGACGCGCTGCTTGAGACCTCGGATTCGGCGGAGCGGCTTACGGAGCGATTTGAAAACGAACTGAAATCCTACGAGGAAAGCGCTCTGCGCCTTTCGGAAAAGCGCCGGGAAGACGCGCTGCGTTTTGAACGCGCCATCCGCGATGAATTTGGCGCACTTGCGATGGAGCGCATGGAGATGCGGGTAAAATTTCATACAACGGACGCGGGACAGGGAAACGGAAACGCAAAAGGGCGCGTTCCGGCCAATTATGGGCCGACCGGCATGGACAAGGCGGAGTTTTTGATCGCGCCGAATAAAGGCGAAGACATGCGTCCGCTGGCAAAAATCGCCTCCGGCGGCGAACTGTCGCGGCTGATGCTGTCGATTAAATCCCTTTGCGGGCGCGAAAGCGAGGACGAAGACCGCACGCTGGTTTTTGACGAAGTGGATTCGGGCGTCGGCGGCCGCGTCGCCGAGACCGTAGGCCGGCGGCTGAAAGCCATAGCCGCAAACAGCCAGGTGTTGTGCGTCACTCATCTGGCACAGGTGGCGGTTTTCGGCGAACGGCATTTCAACGTAAGCAAGGATGCGGTCGGGGAAAGAACGGAAACAACGGTTCGGCGTCTTGAAGGAACGGAGCGGACGGAGGAGATAGCGCGGATGCTGGGAGGCGAAACCATCACGCCGGCAATCCGGCGCGCCGCCGAGGAAATGCTTGAGCAGGCGCGTGAAAAAACGCCGCGCGGACGGGAATCATAACGGTGAAATACTGGATTGAAACATTCGGCTGCCAGATGAACGCTCTCGATTCCGAAAAAATCGCCGGCGATTTTCACCGTCACGGCATGGCCGCCGCCGCCGATATTTCCGAAGCGAACGTTGTGGCGCTCAATACGTGCAGCGTCAGGGACAAGGCTGTGCAGAAAGCCTACGCGCGGATGGGGGAACTCCGGCGGCTGAAGGCCGCGCGCCCGGATATGGTCGTTTGCGTCGTCGGCTGCATGGCGCAGCTTGAAGGAGAAAAAATTCTGCGGCGCGCTCCCTATGTGAATATCGTCGCCGGAACGCAAAAAGGACATGTGATCGGCGATCTTGTTGAAAAAGCGCTGGATTCGGGCAAACCCGTTCTGGATTTGCGGCGCGACGACAAGCCTTCGCCGCTTGAAAACAATCATATTTTGCGCGATACGGCATGGAGGGCGAGCGTGACGATCAGCGAAGGATGCAGCCGGCGCTGCGCCTTCTGCGTCGTTCCCGAAACACGCGGGCCGGAGCGGCACAGGGAAATAACGGGCGTCATCGGCGAAATACGGGAACTTGTCGATAAAGGATGCCTTGAGATACTGCTTCTTGGACAAACGGTCAATTCATGGGTTGATCCGGCCGACACGTCCATCCGTTTTCCGGAACTCCTGCGGCGCGTGGCCGAAATTCCGGGACTGCGGCGCGTTCGTTTCACATCGCCGCATCCCAACGGTTTTACGGACGGCCTGCTGGAAGTCATGGCGGCGCATGAAGCGATCTGCAACCAGATACATTTGCCGGTGCAATCGGGTTCGGCCCGCATACTGCACGCCATGAACCGTGGATATACGCGTGAAGATTATCTTGAAATCGTGCGCAAAATCAGGAACACGCCGCGC
>JAIRVC010000157.1 GCA_031254095.1 Acidobacteriota bacterium | reverse complement strand
AAGTTCTACAAATTGTTCCGCGACAACAACGTCATATCGCTTCACCACGCCGACAGTTTCTGCGAACCCATCATCGGAGACATGATCGATATCTGCATCGACGTCTGGCAGGGTGTTTTGCCGCAGAACAATATCGTAAAAATGCAAAAGGAATTTGGCGGCAAAATATTATTCATGGGCGGCATTGATTCGGCGATCGTTGACAAGGGCGACGCCTCCGAGGAAGCGAGACGCGCCGAAGTGCGTAGAGCGTGTGCGGATTATGCTCCCGGAGGGTCGTTCATTCCCTGTCTGCCGTCCGGTTTGCGCAACGGCGCGATTTTCCCGGGCGTGGACGACACCATTGACGACGAAATACGCAAAATCAGCCCCAGGTATTTCAAATACTAGGGAACCGCTAAGAAAATGCCGATAGATTAATTGTCTGCGCGGGATGAAGCGCGAGGCGCACGGAGCCGAGGAAGGCGTATACAGAAATATGCGGAGGTTGCGAGCGCCGTGCCGCCGTAAACAATTTGGCAATTCGCCCGCCCAGGCAATTAATCAGCGTTTCCCTAATTTGTCAGGAGGATTTGAACATTATGGCAGTATCATACAAAGAACTTGGACTGGTAAATACCAGAGCGATGTTCGCGGACGCAATCAAGGGCGGTTATGCCGTTCCGGCATATAATTTCAACAACCTGGAGCAGATGCAGGCAATAATACTGGCCTGCGTGGAAACCAGAAGCCCGGTTATTTTGCAGGTTTCAAGCGGCGCGCGTAAATACGCAAACCAGAATCTGCTGAAAAACATGGCAAAAGGCGCGGTGGAATACGCGAAAGAACTCGGCTGCAATATTCCGGTCGCCCTGCACCTTGACCACGGCGACACCTTTGAGCTTGCCAAAGACTGCATAGACACGGGTTTCAGCTCCGTCATGATAGACGGCAGCCACCATCCCTACGAAAAAAATGTTGAGCTGACCCGAAAAGTTGTCGAATACGCCCACGCGCATGATGTGACGGTGGAAGGCGAACTTGGAGTGCTTGCCGGCGTGGAAGACGATGTTTCCTCCGAGCAGTCTCACTACACCCAGCCGGAGGAAGTTCAGGATTTTGTGAGCAAAACAGGCGTTGATTCCCTCGCGATTTCCATCGGCACAAGTCACGGCCGCAGTAAATTCAAGCCGGAGCAATGCACCCGCAACCCTGACGGCCTGCTGATTCCGCCTCCGCTTCGCTTCGATATATTGGAAGAGATTGAAAAGAAGCTGCCGGGGTTCCCGATAGTTCTGCACGGATCTTCTTCCGTGCCGCACGAATACGTACAGATGATTGAAAAATTCGGCGGAAAAATTCCCGATTCCGTCGGCATTCCGGAAGAGCAGCTGCGCAGAGCCGCAAAAAGCGCCGTTTGCAAAATCAACATAGATTCCGATGGCCGCCTTGCGATGACAGCAATGATTCGCAAGGTCTTCGGGGAGCATCCAGACGAATTTGATCCGCGCAAGTATCTGGGGCCGGCAAGGGACGAACTCAAAAAGATGTATGCCGCAAAGAACAAAAACGTTCTCGGTTCGGCGGGGGCGGTAAAATAGCCTGTTCCCCTTGAGAAACGCTGATTAACCCGGATATTTCGATGAAATATCCGGGTTTAAGGAATACCCATCGCGGCGCGCACTTCGCGAACCAGCGGCCCGGCGACTTTCCGCGCTTTTTCCGCGCCCTGACGCAGGACTTCGTCGATGTACTCCGGTTGATTTTCAAGCTCAAGCCGCCGCGCGCGCAGAGGTCCGAACGTTCGCATATAAAGATCGAAAATTGCCTGTTTTACCTCGCGGTAGCCCAGTCCGCCGCTCCGGAACCTGTCGGTCCAATATGCCTGTTCCTCTTCCGTGCAAAAAAGTTTCAGAATCGCGTACAGCGCACTCCTGTCCGGGTCTTTCGGGTCTTTGAGCGCCGCCGAATCCGTGACGATGGAAAAAATCTGCTGTTTTACGACGTCTTCCGGAGCGAATAATTCTATGGTGTTGTTGTAGGATTTTGACATCTTCTGCCCGTCGCGCCCCGGCACAACCGCCACTTTTTCCGGGATATAGGCTTCCGGTATGGTCAGAACATCTCCGTAAATATTATTGAAGTATCCGGCGATATCGCGAGTCACTTCAAGATGCTGCTTTTGATCCTGTCCGACAGGCACGCGGTTTGCGCGCACAATCAGGATATCCGCCGCCATCAGCACAGGATAGGCGAAAAGGCCGTGATCCGCCGACAGGCCTTTCTGCAGTTTGTCTTTGTAGGCGTGACAGCGCTCAAGAAGCCCCATAGGGGTTACGGTTGTCAGGAGCCACTGGAGTTCGCACACCTCGGGCAGATCGCTTTGAACGTAAATAGCGCATTTTGACGGATCGAGACCGAGCGCGACATAATCCGCCGCCGTGCCGCGCGTCAGATTGAGCAGCCGCCCGGCGTCGCGCACGGAAGTCAGCGCGTGATAATTCGCAAGGAAGTAAAAGCACTCGCGCCCTTCTTCTATGAACTGGAGAAACTGCTGCACCGCACCGAAATAATTGCCCAGGTGTAAATTGCCGGAAGGTTGAATGCCTGAGAGAATCGTCTGTTTTTTTGCGGAATCCGTCATAATCAGCGCCTTTCAAAAAAAGATTTATTATACCTGCTTGCCTTTAACTTCCAAGAAGTTACCTCGATGGTTCACGGCAAATTTTTTCCGACCACTGATCACTAACCACTGGCCGCCGTCAGGCGGCTTCGCGTCTGATTTCACTAAACATTGCGTATTTTTGCCGCAAACTGCTATACTTCTTTAATTCGACAGGAGGGGAAACATGATATTCCGGAAGTCTCTTACGGTTTTATTGGTCATTCTGCTCTCCGGCCTCTGCGTTTTGAGCGTCGCCCAGCGGCGGCGGGAAGCCGGTTTGCCCAAGTATTACAAAGAATGGCTCGAAAAAGACGTCGTTTATATTATCACCGAAGAAGAAAGGCGGTTGTTCAGGGATCTGAGAAACGACGAGGAGCGGGAAAGCTTTATACAGCAGTTCTGGGACCGCCGGAATCCGGATCCGCGTTCTTCGTACAACGCCTTCAAGGAAGAACATTACCGGCGCATTGCTTACACGAACGAACACTTCGCGTCCGGCGTTCCGGGCTGGAGAACCGACCGCGGGCGCGTTTACATCACCTGGGGCCCGCCGGATGATCGCGAGACCTATGCTACAGGCGGCATTTATTACCGCACCTTGCGCGAGGGCGGCGGTTCAACATCGAGGCATCCCTGGGAAAAATGGTGGTATCGGCATATTGACGGGGTTGGCCACGGCGTCGAGCTTCTATTTGGCGACACCTCCAACAGCAACGAATATCGCCTGGTGATGTACGAGGATGAATTAGACGCCCTGCTCCATGTCGAAGGCATGGGCCTGACGCTGGCTGAAGAAATGGGACTTGCCGACAAAAGAGACCGCGCGTATTTCAATCCGAGCGGCTGGTACGATCCCGACAATCCGCAGAGTCCGGGGTCGCGCGTCAAGGACGCTCCGTTTACGCGGATGGAGCAATACTTTAACGTGCAGCGCCCGCCAAAGATCAAGTTCGAAGATTTGAAAAGCGTGGTTACGACGAATGTTACCTACAGCGCGATTCCGTTTGACATCCGTACCGATTATGTGCGGCTGTCCGAAGACAAGGTGCTTGTGCCGATTACCATTGAAATCAGCAACGCGGAACTG
>JAIRVC010000138.1 GCA_031254095.1 Acidobacteriota bacterium | reverse complement strand
CCGCGCGAGCTGGGCAGAAAGTCGATCGCCGTAAACCTGAGCGACCTCGGCGCAATGGGCGCGAAACCGCGTTTTTTCACCATATCGCTGGGTATGCCCACGAATACAACCAGCCGCTGGGTTCGGGAATTTTATGAAGGTTTGACTTTCTGCGGCGGCGAACACGGCGCGGTTCTTGCCGGCGGAGACCTTTCCGGCGCGGATAAAATAACGATTTCCATAACCGCCTTCGGCGAATCCGAAAACCGCAAAGTCGCTTACCGCTCCGGCGGGCGGCCGGGCGATCTTTTATATGTAACCGGAACGCTCGGCAAATCGGCGGCGGGACTGAAACTTCTTCAGCGGGGAACCATCCGTTCCCGCTACGCTTACAAACGTGACGCGCTCTGCGCGCACCGGACGCCCGAACCGCGCTGCTCCGTCGGGCAATGGCTGGTTCAAAACCGCAATGTCCGCTGTATGATGGACATAAGCGACGGCCTTTCCGCCGATCTGCCGCGCATGTGTGCCGCTTCCGGAACCGACGCGGAAATCTTTGCGGAAAAGATTCCGGTTTTTAAGGAATCCGCGTCGTGGGGGTGCGACCCGCTTAAACTCGCGCTTTCAGGCGGCGAAGATTACGAACTGCTTTTTGCCGTTCCCCGCGCGAAAAAGAACCTTATGAAAAACCTGCCGCCGGATTTCCCTTCGGTCACTCATATAGGAAATATGCTCGAAGGGAATGGAAAAGTATGGATCAGCGGCGCGGGAGAAGCGCGGCGTCTTCGTCCGGCACAGGGTTTCGATCATTTCCGGAGCACATAGCTGAAATAAAAAACGGCGGCGGGATTTGTTCCCGCCGCCGTAAAACGCTTAAATAAGCGCTAATCAAACAGGTTAAAAGCGGATTGCATTACCGCCAGGCGTCGATCGAAACAGAGGTGCCCGGAGCCAGGCCGCCTATCATCCAGTAGTTATTGTTGCGTCCGCCGGTTACGACAACGCCAAAAGCACCGGAGGTAGCGTTCGGCGCTACTTTCGGTTTGGGAGCGCCGCCAGGGCCGCCCGCACCGGGGCCGCCAGCGCCAGGTTTAGCCGCGCCGGCTTTCGCTTTTGCCGCGGCATCGCCAGCAGGCTTGGCAGCGCCGGCAGGCATCTTCGGCTTGGCGTTCGGATCGGGAGCCGTCACAAATTCATTGAACTTTTCCAGCGTATTGTAGCCTTCACTGACAATAAAATCGGCGATCGGCGGACTCAGAACCACGAAAGTTCCAAACAATCCGGGATTCTGCAACCGGTAGATATCCTGTACGGTCTTCGAGTAGGTAGGCGTTGCCGACCAATCGGTAACTTGCCAGTTTCTCGCGGAAAGAATGCCCCAGCCATTTAGAAGGGTAACGACGTTTTCGTCCTTCTTGAACCCCTTTCGTACTGAAAACGGCTCCCAGGGCGACTCTTCTTCATTTTCCGCGATAATGACGTTAATCAGGTTTGCGGGGTTGCCCACAGTTCCATGATAAGTCGTCCCTACTTTACCGCAGTTTCCTCCGTTGATGGACAAAAGGCTCCAAGCTCTTCCGATGGTCGTATTGGCGTGAGCATAAGGCCCAATCGCACCGAGATCATAGTTCATACCGATTTCGTCGCGTATCTTGCCGTTGATAATGGCGCCTGCCGCAAAACCGTTATCGGAAACGTTCACGGCAGTTTGCCCTGTTGAACCGATCGCCAGAATAACCGGCAGGTATTCCGGTTTCGCGCCAGCCATAACCGCGGCGATGGCGGCATGTCTGACCGTATATGTCCACGTTTCCCCTGCAACCGAGCCGGGATGCATGCGGCCGAGGAAAGCATCGGGGTCATGACTGGTCTGGGCCAGCATGGCATCAACTCTTTCCTTGGTTGGCAGAACTACGGGCAGGAAGTCGGTATATCTTTTTTCAAGGAACAGCTTGTGGAGATTTTCTTCCGTATCTGTATAGGTAGCCGGTCCTACATCCAACTTCTTGGGGGTCATATCCTGTTCCGCCGCTGTCAGCGGAGCCGTCAGCTTGGTGATCAATTCACGCATCATCGGCTGCCCGGTATGCTTGTTGACGCCTTCAATAATCCGTGTTTTGATCTGTTCGGGAGTTAAACCCCATACTGTACCCTGCAAATACTGAATACGTATGCCGGGCATGCCCGCGGTAAAAGAAACCGATTCCGCCTGTTCTTTAAAAACCGGGATAAGGAAAGCCGACGCGGGTATTTTAAATTCTGATTCCATTTGAATGCTGAAGCGAACCGCTTCAGGCGCACAAACGCTTCAATGGCCGAGGCCGAAGAGAACTGCATCGGCATTTTTTCCAATTTCTTCCTTCAGCGCCGGAGGCATGTTGCTCATACCTTGGCTCCTGATCTCGATTTTGGTTTTGGGATAATTGGCGGCGAACCATTCACCCACGACCTGCATAAAGGGGCCGCTGTTGGGAAACCCTGTATTCACAAGGTAAATCGTTTTGCCGTCCAGCGTGTTCAGCCGGGGCGCCATAGCCTTCATTTCAATCGGCGGCGGCGTGCCCAGCGGGTTGTATACGGTAATTTTGCCGCCCTGCGCGTAGCCTTGCGTGACAGCGATACCGCAGACAAGGCCAACGCACAAAGCTACAACTACTGCCATGCGCAATTTCATACGTAATCCTCCATTGTTGTTAAATTAAATTCCACGTGGTTATTGATGTTTGATCTTATCCATGAATATCTTCGCGTCCTTGACGAGATTCGGGTTGCGATCGGACGTATGACATTTCGCGCACACGTCGATAGTCGGTCTCGGCGTTGGAACCGGCTTCAATGAAGCCAAATGATCCTTCGCGTCGCCGTGGCACGATTCGCACTGGACATGTACCAGCGACATGGGCTGTTCCTTCATGTTAAAACCGCCCGGTTGCTCAAAACGAACCGTATGACAGGCAAGACAGGTGGGATCGTAGTTTTTCGCCTTGTCGAACAGCGTATTGTAAGCCTTGGCGTGATCCGTGGCTTTCCACTTCGCCAGATGATTCGCGTGGCATGTTCCGCATTTTTCATTTTGCAGCACGGCATTGGAGGCCGGGTTGACGCCCGTTTCACCGCCGCCGCTGTACATTTCGAAAACCTTGTCGTTATAGGCGGAAATCATGGCTTTAATTTTAGCGTCATCGGCAATCGAATCGCCGAGCGGAACCAGCTCGTGTGTGACCGACGACTTGCCTGCGCCAAGGTCCACTTCAAACATTCCAAGATACTGTCCTTTTTCACCCGCGCGCACGATAAACGATTTGTCGTCGACGCCAATCGGAGACTCGGTTCTCTGTTTGTCGTGACCGCCGACCACAAGGTCTATCCCGTTGACCCTGCGGGCAATAACATAGTCCCGGTTCGCCTGCTGGTGAGTCAGGGCAATAATATAATCGACTTTGCCTTTGAGTTCCTCAACAGCGGACGTTGCAGCCGCAACCACATCGGAAACCGATGCTTCCCCATTGGTAATCTCTTTGACTTTATTGGGAATATCGCCGGTGTCGCCGATCAGGCCGATAATGCCGACGTTTTTACCCGCTACATTGCGGATAACGTAGCGCGGGAATATTGCCGCGCCGCCGGCGTCCACGATATTGGCAGAGATAAGCGGAACCTCTGTTTTTTGGGCGAGTTCCTTGAGATAGCCGATTCCCAGGGCCAGGTCGAATTCACCCACGTTGACGGCGTCAAAGCCGATGACCTTTTGAAGCTCCATCATATGTTCCGCTTTCATTCTTGCGGACTGTTCAATGGTCGCCGGAATTACTTCATCTTCGTTAAGCAGGTCGCCGGAATCCACAATCATGAGTCCGGGGTTATTTTTACGGTATTGTTCGAGATAAGTAGCTTTTTTGTACAGCCCTCCGAGCTGTTCGCCTGTCTCCGCTCAACCACATGGCTCGGTATACCCGAGCAGATTGCCGCTGTAGACTATCGTGATTTTTGAGCTGTCGGCGGCGCGCGAACCGTCCGGAGAAACCGCCAGTGAGGCAAGCAACGCGGCGCCAAGAAACAAAAGCATAAAAATAGATGTTTTTTTCATTTAACCTCCTGAGGGCAGATTCCCGGAAATTTGAAATTTACCCCTTAATCGTTTAAATACGTCTCCAAACACGAAAACGTATCATACTACCATTTCATCATTCTATAATTTTTAATTTCGATTTTTATTGTGGATTTTGAGTTGTTTGAGCAATGCAGTCTTATCCCAAAATCCACAATAAAAATTTAATTACTTTCTTCCCTATCACTTCATTCCCGAAGTTACCCCAACGATGGTTCACAGCAAATTTTTTCTGACCACTGATCACTGCCCACTAACCACTGGCCGCCGTGAGGCGGCCTGCCGCCTTTATGCGCTCCGGCGTGAGCGGCATCTGAAATACGCGCGCGCCGACAAGGTCAAAAAGGGCGTTTGCAACCGCGCCGCCTACCGGGCATATAGCCGGTTCGCCGCCGCCTTTGGGTTCGAGTTCGTCGTTTTTGATTGTGAACGCCTCAATTTTTGGCAGCATGGAAAAACGCGGCACTCTGTAGTTATGGAAATTGGTGGTAAGTATCCGCCCTCCCCTGAACTGGACGTCCTCGGTGAGCGTATAACCAAGACCCATCATAATACATCCTTCCATCTGAGTTATCGCCCCTTCGGGATGAACGACTATGCCCATGT
The DNA here is from genome assembly GCA_031254095.1 of Acidobacteriota bacterium. GTDB lineage: Bacteria > Acidobacteriota > UBA6911 > UBA6911 > UBA6911 > UBA6911. Next base: position 98 of record JAIRVC010000138.1, on the reverse strand, counting down.
CCTGCGCGGCGACAATCCGCTTGACAACAATGCCGCCCTGGGCGTTTAGCTGAACCTCGGCGATTTCCGCGACATAGCTTTCGGCGTCGATGCCGCAG
>JAIRVC010000105.1 GCA_031254095.1 Acidobacteriota bacterium | reverse complement strand
ACTCCTGCAATAACTGTTTTAAGCCGTCCCTTGCGAGCATATTCGATTTAACTAAATCCAGTGGTGGATAAAATCATATTGTTTCACGTGAAACATTTCTACGGAGCGGAGGGGTGGGGTACATTTTTCAAGTTGTCCTTATATTCGTCGCTATCAATTACCCCGCCCCGCGCCCGCCGCCGCAGGATTTCCAGTTGTACGTTAATTATTGATACGGCGGCGGGCGTAACGCCGGGAATTCTTCCGGCCATGGCTATATCCGCCGGGCGTATCCGGTTAAGCTTTTCCTTTATTTCCCGGTTGAGGCCGTCCACCGTGTTGTAGTCAAAGCCGGCGGGAATCTTTCGGGCGCTCATCCGGCGCATTTTCGCGGCGTCTTTCAACTGCTGCTGGATATACCCCTCATAGCGAACCTCAATTTCCGCCGCCCGCCGGACTTCCTCGGAATCAGGCCATTGATTGTTCAGGCGTAAAAGCGGCTCCATATCGCGCAAAAGAACTTCCGGACGCCGTAAAATTTCCTCAAGCGTCGCCCCTTTCGCTTCGCTTATGCCGGGTTTTTCCATGAGTCCCGGACACGGCGTTTCCTCGGGTCGCCAGCGATGCTGCTTCAAAAAATTTCTTAATTGCTCGACGGAATTATATTTTTTCTCAAACTCGTGGTAATCGTCTTCCGGAACCAGGCCAAGACGGTGTCCAAGCGGACGCAAGCGCCGATCCGCGTTGTCAATGCGCAGCAGCAGCCTGAATTCCGAACGCGATGTAAACATACGGTAGGGCTCATCAACTCCGCGGGTTACGAGATCGTCGATCATAATGCCGATATAGCTTTCCTCACGCGAAAAAATGACGGGTTCCTTTGCCTGCGCTTTCAAAGCGGCGTTGATGCCCGCGACAAATCCCTGCGCCGCCGCTTCTTCGTAGCCGGTAGTGCCGTTGATCTGTCCCGCGTGGTAGAGCCCTCCGACGCGCTTTGTTTCTAGCGTAGGATAAAGCTCGCGCGGATCGACAAAATCATATTCAATCGCGTAAGCCGGGCGGAGTATACGCGCGTTTTCAAGCCCCGGAATCGCCCCGACCATTTTTTTCTGCACTTCGACGGGCATACTCGTAGACATGCCGTTGAGGTAGATTTCGTCCGCGTCCAGTCCTTCCGGTTCAAGAAAAACCTGATGCCGCTCTTTATCCGCGAATTTCACAATTTTATCTTCCACGCTTGGGCAATAGCGTGGGCCGACGCCGGTGATGTGACCGCCGTATAGCGCCGATTTTTCGAGATTTTCCCGTATGACGGCATGAAGCCGGGCGTTGGTGTAACCAAGGTAGCAGGAAATCTGCGGCAAACTGGCGGCGCGGGTTCGCGAAGAAAAGAAAACCGGGTTTATGTCTCCTTTCTGTTCTTCAAACAGCGAAAAATCAATGGTGTTTTTGTCCAGCCTCGGCGGCGTTCCGGTTTTTAGACGGCCAAGGTTAAAACCGCGTTCCCTCAAGGCCGCCGCCAGCGGAATGGACGACGCTTCGCCGATTCTTCCCGCCGTCCAGCTTTTGTCGCCGATACGAATCACGCCGTTCAGAAAGGTTCCAGTCGTCAGGATTACCGACCGGCAGCGAATCCTGCCGCCGTCGCCGAGTTCGATTCCCTTTACTGTGTCATTTTCGATGATCAGCCCAACGACCTCCGCCTCGCGGAGTGAAAGATCGGGAACGCGGCGCAATAATTCGCTTATGTATTTGATATACTTATACTTATCTGACTGGCAGCGTGGAGCTTGAACCGCCGGGCCGCGGCTCGCGTTCAGCAGGCGAAACTGTATTCCGGTATTGTCGGCAACTTCGCCCATGATGCCGCCCGCGGCGTCGATTTCCCGTACAAGATGTCCCTTGGCGATGCCGCCGACAGCCGGATTGCAGGACATCTGCGCAAGGCGCGAAAGGTCAAGCGTGCAAAGAAGCGTTCGCGCGCCCATGCGGGCGGCGGCGGCGGCGGCTTCGCATCCCGCGTGACCGCCGCCGACAACGGCGACATCGTAATAATTCAAATCCTGTGGCATTCCTTTTACTTTCCAATACAGAAACGGGAGAAAATTTCATCCAGCAGATTTTCCGTGTTCGTCTCGCCGGTGATTTCCCCAAGCGCGTCAAGAGCCTTGCGAAGATCAAAGAGGGCGAATTCTTCCGACATCCCATTTTTAAGCGCGCCAGCGCCGCGTTCCATACCGGTCAGGGCCTTTTCCAGCGCCTGACAATGCCGCAGATTGGTAATCAGAAAATCATCACGATCCGGTTCTTCCCCGCCGGAAATCTGTTTCAAAATTACGTTTCGCGCCTCGTCTATTCCATGTCCGGTTTTTGCGGAAGTGTGGACATGCGGCCATGAGCCGGAAAGCGCCTGTTTTTCCTCTTCCGTAACGCGCGCGGGCAGGTCTGATTTGTTGAAAATGACAATTCCCGCGGGAGAGGTCAACTGCCGCCGCAGGCCGTATTCTTCTTCCGAAAGATTCCGGCTCGCGTCCACAACCAGTAAAACGGCGTCCGCGTCCGCCGCGGCCCGGCGGCTGCGCTCCATCCCAAGTTTTTCGATTTCACCGCCGTCCGCTCGCAATCCCGCCGTATCTTCGAGCCGCACCGGAATGCCGCCGATGGCCGCGTCTTCCGACACCAGATCGCGCGTCGTTCCCGGAATATCCGTGACGATTGACCGGTCGCGTCCAAGCAGGGCGTTAAAGACGCTGCTTTTTCCCGCGTTGGGCGGCCCGACGATCGCAAGGGTGAAGCCTTCGCGGACAAAACGGCCTTTGCGGAAGGAATTAATCAATTTTTCCGCGCGTTGTGCCGCGCCGCCGAGCAGATCAAAAATCGCTTCGCGCGAAGCCGTTGTAAGGTCTTCTTCCGCGAATTCCACCGCCGATTCCAGATTCACAATGGCTTCGATCAGCCTGTCTTTGACCGGCTGAAGTTCTTTTGCCAACGCTCCGCCCCGCTGCCGTCCCGCCACGCGCGCCTGATAAAGCGTCCTGGCTTCGATAATGTCACGTACAGCCTCCGCGCCGGCGAGGTCGATCCGGCCGCGCAGAAACGCCCGCATCGTAAATTCGCCCGGCAACGCAAGCCTCGCTCCAAGATGACACAGGACATCAAGAAGCGCCGCAATAATCGACGGATTACCGTGCGGGGAAATTTCCGCCAGATTTTCGCCTGTGTATGAATGAGGCGCTTTGAAAAATGTAACAACCGCTTCGTCGATTTCTTCGCCCGAACGCGGGTCTCTGAGGCGTCTCAAACAGGCTTTTCGCGGCTCCGGCGGCGCTTTTCCGGTGATTTGCCGCAATACGGCCGGGCAATCCGCGCCGCTTAGGCGCACAAAGGCGATGCCTGAACGCCCCGGAGGGGTGGAAAGCGCGCAAATTGTGTCGGTTATGTCCATTAATTAGTCGTTTTGGAGTGCGTGAGCTTGCCGTAACGCCTCCATATGGGAAAACAGCATTATACAACAAAGACGAGGGGGCTATAGAGTTATAAAAACTTGCATTTTTTATCCCGATGATACATATTTTGCATTACCGCACTATGACAAACATGCTCGAAATGGCAAATCTGACATAGTGCAGTGTGACATATTTGCTCGAAACAACAAGTTTGTTATAAACTACAATGCAAAATATGGGCGATTATTATGCAAAAAGCGATAGAGCGGCCGGATTATTTGATGAGGTTGGCGGGTTGGAAGGATAAATCCGATGTCGTTAAGATAATAACGGGAATCCGCCGCTGTGGAAAATCGACACTGTTTAAGCTGTACCAGAGGTATCTACAGAAAAACGGCGTTTCCGGCAAGCGGATTCTTGATATAAATTTTGAAGACGCGGCGAATGAAAAATTTCTTGACTGGCGGGTTCTGCACAACCATATTAAGGAAAATTGCGTCGGCGATACAATGAATTACGTCTTCCTCGACGAAATTCAAAGCGTTCCCGAATTTCAAAAGGCGGTAAACAGTCTGCGGCTGGCGGAAAATATCGATTTGTATTTAACCGGCTCAAACTCAAGAATGCTTTCGGGCGAGTTCGCGACGCTATTATCCGGGAGGTACGTTGAAATACACATGCTTCCTTTATCATTTAAGGAATACGTCTCTGCGTATCCTTATAACGCCGCGCCGGACAAAATGTTCGGCGATTACCTTCGCAACAGTTCATTTCCCTACACTGTTCAACTGACTGCTGAAAGCAATTCGTTGTTGAACAAAAAAAACGGCTGGGACAATGAACAAATTCAAATGTTCCTGCGCGGCGTCTATAATACGATAGTACTGAAAGATATAGTGGAGCGAAGAAAAGTCGCGAATGTTTCACGGCTTGAAAGCGTAATAAAATTCATGTTCGATAATATCGGAAGCGAAATGTCTCTCCGCAATATCCAAAACACGATGAAATCCGGCGGCAGAGATATTCAGCTTCCGACGATAGAGAATTATTTAAGCGGCCTGCTTGATGCTTTCGTGCTTTATAAAGTAGGAAGGTACGACATAAAAGGTAAAAAGCATCTCCAGACAAACGCAAAATACTACCTTTCCGACATCGGCCTGCGCTATCTGCTTCTCGGCAGAGAGGGCGACATGGGGCGCATCCTCGAAAACGCGGTATTTTTGGAACTGTTTCGCCGTGGGTACATGATCCACACAGGTAAAATCAACCGCTCGGAAGTCGATTTTGTGGCGGTAAAAGATGGTTATACCGAGTATTATCAGGTGTCGCACGACATCGGCAGCAAAGAAACTTTCCAACGCGAGATCGCGTCGCTCAACATGATTTCCGACCATAATCCAAAATACATCCTGACCAGGGATTATCCGTTGGAAAGCCTGCATGACGGAATAAAGATCGTAAATGTTCTGGAATGGATGACGTATTAGGAAATATTAAGGAAACACTTATTAATTGCCTGCAAGTTACCATCAAAGATATGGTTCGCGGCGGATTTTTCTGACCACTAACCACTGACCGCCGTGAGGCGGCTCAATCCTTGGGTCTTTTGAAGAATCTGCCGTTTACCTGCTCGGTTTTAATGATATTGATAAAAGCGCCGGGGTCTATCGCGTGTATGGCTTTCATTACCGGCGCAATCTCGTTTGAATATACCACCGAATACAAAAGGCTCCGTTCTTCCATGTTATACATGCCGATCCCTTTTAAAAGGGTTGCTCCGTGGTGGGTTTTCTCGTCGATAATCGAATAAACCTCCGTGGGACGGGCGGTTATGACAAGGATGGTCTTTTGATGATAGGCGCCGTACAGAGAGTTGATGACCATTGTTGTCGTAAATTGAAAGATAATTGAATACAGCGCCTTTTCCAGAGTAAAAAGACTGCCGGCAACGACCAGAATAGCGCAGTTTCCAACAAAAATGTAATTCCAGGCATCCTTACGCTGTTTTTCTGCGACGGCAATGGCGATAAAATCCGTACCTCCGCTTGTGGCGTCGGCAAACAGGCACAAAAGAATCGCGGCGGCATTCAGCATACCGCCAAACACCGCGGAGAGCAGAATGTCATGCAGCTGAATGACGTCGATGAACATTTCAGGCATGAAATCCGTCATCAGGCCGCTAAGGAAAATCATCAATACAGAGTACAAAGTGAATTTTTTGCCGACAAATTTAAAGCAGAAAATCGCGGGTACGGCGTTCAGAACATAAAGAATAACGCTGTAAGGAACGGTAACGTTCAGGTAGCGAAGAAATATTTCCTTGATAAGCAGAGTAAGGCCGGTAAAACCGCCGGGGATAAGGCCGCCAGCGTGTACAAACGTGTTTATATTGAAAGCCATTAAAGCGGCGCCGAATGTAATAAGAGCCAGACGCCGGATCGCGCGCCGCGCGGAAATTTCCTTATCTATCGTTATGTTCATCAGACGTTATATTCATAGAGCGTCAGCCGCTCTCCGGGCGCAAACGGGCGCGCAGGGGGAAGGCGCGCGCATTGAGTACGACAGAGGCATACAAAACAATACGCACAGAGGATTTTCCAACCCTCTGTGCGTATAAAAAGAAACGGGCAAATCCGCGAAATTATTCAGGGCGGGGGGAAAGGCCGGCGGCCTTGACGATTTCGGCCACTTTTTCTTCCCACTCAATCGCCATAACGTGGACGCCGCGTACGCCGGGTATTTCTTTGACCCGCTGTATCTGCTCGACGCAGATTTTGATTCCTTCCTCTCCCTGCTTTTCTTTCGGAACGCCTTTGAGCCGGTCGATCAACTCGTCGGGAATGTCCATGCCGGGTACGGAAGACTTCATGTATTTCGCCATACCCGCGGACTTGAGCGGAATCACGCCCGCTAAAATAGCGCATTTCTCATGCAGGCCAAGATCGCGAACCATCTCCATCCATTTGGCGAATTTTTCCAGATTGTAGATTCCCTGGGTCTGAATAAATTCGCAACCGGCGCGTACTTTCTTTCCAAGCCGCATGGCGCGAATCTCAAAAGGATCGCCGAAAGGATTTTCCGCGGCGCCGATAAACAGGTTGGGCCTGCCCTCCTTGACGTCATCGCCGCCAAGGAATTTGCCATCGTCTCTGAGCTGTTTAACTGCGCCGATAAGCTGCGTTGAGTCGATGTCGTACACATTCTTGGCTTTCGGGTTGTCGCCGAAACTCTGATGATCGCCCGAAAGACAAAGTATATTGTTGATGCCCAGCGCGGCCGCGCCAAGGATGTCGCTCTGAATCGCGATGCGGTTACGGTCGCGGCAGACAACCTGCCAGATCGGATCAATCCCCATTTCCTTCAGAATCAGGCACGCCGAAAGCGAGCTCATGCGCACGATGGAGGTCTGGTTGTCGGTGACGTTCACCGCGTCCACCACGCCTTTGAGCAAAGCTCCCTTTTTACGAATAACCTCAGCGTCAGCGCCTCTCGGCGGTCCGCATTCGGATGTTACAACAAATTTTCCCGCTTCCAGGAGACGCTCAATATTAGATTTCGTCTTCACCGTCTCAAATCCTCCACTTTCGATTCACAAATGACGATTGCCGGTTTCCGATTCGCGGTTCTTCTCAATCGCCATTCGCAAATTTAGTTAAGTCGTAAATCTTCCCTGATTCTGGTTCGCGGCCCGCCGTCTCTGGCGGAGGACCAGTCTTTAATGTCAATAATCTTTTCGTAGTTTTCGAGTTTTCCCTGGCCTTTCAAGCGGTCAATTATCAACTGCCAGGCGCAGTCGGTGTCCTTGTTGACTTCGCAGACGCCATTAGCCGAGCCGCCGCAGGGGCCGTTGAAAATGCTCTTGGCGCAGCGGGCGACGGGGCAGACGCCTCCGGTCAGGTGCAGAATGCATTCGCCGCATCCCTGACACCGCTCGCTCCAGACGCCCTGCTCGGTCGATACACCCATAAAAGTCGTGTTGATGGCCGGGAGGACAATTTTCTTTGGAAAACAGTCGGCCGTGTAGTTGATGCCCGCACCGCAGGCCATCGAAACCACGGCTTCGTATTCGTCAATGAACGGCTTTATCTGATCAATATATTCCACGTCGCACTGACGCTCCAGTGTGAATTCCTTGATTTCGATATCTCCGCCCTCTTTCTTGCGGGCTATTTTCAATTCGGACGCAAGTACGCCGACTTCCCTTTCGCCGCCCGCCGCGCAGACCGTGATACACTCCCGGCACCCCAGAAGCAGTATTTTCTTATAGGGCTTAACAAGTTCCAGGATTTCTTCCAGCGACTTCCTGTTCCCTACTATCATTAAAACCTCCTAATTAACTAAAAAAACAGGGATTAATCAGTGTTTCCCTAGATTGAATCGCGACAGTGCTATCCTTTGACCGGGGTCGGCCCAAGCGCGCGGATAATGTCCGTCATATCCTGCGCTATCTGGGCAAACCGCTGTCCCTGAGCGGAACTCAGGTTGTATATTGCCGCGCGTTCCGGTTCAATTCCCAATTCCTGCAACAACTGCTTGAGATACATTACTCTCTTTCGGGCGCGCAGATTGCCCTTCAGGAAATGACATTCTCCTTCGAGGCATCCCGCGACGCAAACTCCGTCGGCGCCGGCTTCAAAAGCCTTGAGCATCGTCAGCACATCGACTCTTCCGGTGCAGGGAACTTTGACAATTTTAATGTTTGTCGGATAACTGAGTCTCATCGAACCTGCCAGGTCCGCGGCGCTGTACGCTCAATGCTCGCAACAGAACGCCACGATTTCCGGTTCGAATCCCGGAACAGCCGTTTTTTCCTGTACTGCTTCCATGCCAACTCCTTTAATCAGCGTTTCCTTTATACGGCGGCGGCTTCCGCTTCAACCACCATCGCCTTTGCCTTTTCCCAAAGCTGCGTATCACAGAAATGCATCAGATCAATGGCGCGCGCCGGGCATTCCGCGGAGCAGCTTCCGCAGCCTTTGCACTTTGCCAGATCAATTTCCGCCTCGCCATTTTCGTTAATGACGGGAACGTCGTAGGGGCAGACGCGGACGCAGGTCAGACAGGCCGCGCAACGTTCGCCGTCAACCACGGCGACTACGCCGCCGACCATCATCTTTTCTTTAGAGAGAATCGTACAGGCGCGGGCGGCGGCCGCGCTCGCCTGCGTAATCGTCTCGGTAATCAGCTTGGGCCCGTGCGCGCCGCCAGCCAGATACAGGCCGTCGGAAGCGAAATCGACAGGCCGCAGTTTCATATGCGCTTCCAGGAAGAAACATTCCTGGATTCTCGGTATTTTGAGCGCGCTCGCCACGTCTTCGTTGGGGCGCGGCAGCGATGCCGCCGAAAGAATGACAAAATCGGGTTTTACCGTCACCTGCTCGCGGATGACCCTGTCGAGATACGAAACCGTCAGCCCTGATCCGTCCTTTTTAACTTCGGGCGTTTCCTCGGGCACAAACCGCGCGAACAGCACGCCCTCTTCGCGGGCTTTTGCGTACCAGGGTTCCATAAGGCCGTATGTCCGAACGTCGCGATACAGAACCGTAATATTGACGCCGGGATTCATCGTCTTTATTTTCAGGGCGTTTTTGACGGCCGTAACGCAACAGATGCGGCTGCAGTTGGGACGCTCTTCGTTCCGGCTGCCAACGCATTGAATCATAACGATGTTTTTCGCGCCGGCGATTTCGTCCGGATTTTCAACGATCTTCTTTTCCAGATCAAGCTGCGTCAGTATGCGTTTATCCTGGCCGTAGAGGAACTCGGTCGGCTTATATTCGTGAACGCCGGTTGCGATTACGCCGACGCCGTGATCAATGTTTTGAATCTCGCCAGACGGGAGCTTGACCTTTGTGTGGAAATTCCCTTTCGACCCGCCGGATTCGACAAGCACGGTCTGCATCATCAGATGGATCATCGGGTGATTCTTCACGCGCTCTATGGTCTTTTCCAGCAGCGCGCGCGGATCCTGTCCGTCCAGAGTTGAATACAGGTTCCAGAGATTGCCGCCGAGTTTGTCTTCCTTTTCAAGGAGGAAAACTTCATAACCCTGATCGGCGATCTTCAAAGCGGATGTCATGCCCGCGATGCCGCCGCCGACCACTACGGCCTTCTGCACAACCGGCAACCCGATTTCTGTAAGCGGCTGTATCAACTGAGCGTTCGCAATCGCCATGCGGACAAGATCCTTGGCCTTGTCCGTCGCCTCGTCCTTCTGTTTCATGTGAACCCAGGAACATTGATCGCGGATATTTGCCATTTCAAACAGATACTTGTTCAGCCCGGCCTGACGAACGGTTTCGCGGAACATCGGTTCATGTGTGCGCGGCGAGCAGGACGCCACTACCACGCGATTCAGGCTGTGTTCCTTGATGGTTTCCTTGAGTTTCGCCTGGGAGTCCTGCGAGCAGGTGTAGAGATTTTCCTCGACATGGACGACGCCCGGAAGCGTCCGCGCATACTCGCGCACGGCCGGCACATTGACGACGCCGCCGATATTGATGCCGCAATTGCAGACAAAAACGCCTATGCGCGTTTCCGCGTCCTTCACGTCGATTTCCGGCGGATATTCCTTTTTGCGGATCATCGTCCCGCGTACCGCCGCGAGCGGCGTCATGGCGTCGGCGACCGCGCCGCTGGCCTGCGCCACGGTTTCCGGAATATCCTTTGGACCCTGATACGCGCCGCAGACGTAAACACCATCTTTGGAAGTCGTATGCGGGGTGAATGACTGTGTTTTGGCAAAGCCGTACTTATCGACTTCAACGCCGAGCCGTTTTGCCATCGCGACCGTATCTTCCGCGGGCTTTAGCCCGACGGACAGAACCACCATGTCGAATTCTTCCTCGACGATTTTCCCCGCTTCGTCAACATATGAAATCAGCAGGTTTTGGGTGGCGAAATCCTCGCGGACGCGCGAAACCATGCACTTGACGTAACGAACGCCGGATACGCTCTTGGCTCTTTCGTAATAGGCTTCAAACGTTTTGCCGTGAGCCCTGACGTCCATGTAGAAAATGGTCGGTTC
>JAIRVC010000086.1 GCA_031254095.1 Acidobacteriota bacterium | reverse complement strand
ATGTTCCCGCGATTTCCGGTGTTGCGAAAGACGGCGGCGAACCGCCCGTCCGCAGGGCATCCGACGATGAGCCTTTCGCCGGGCTGATTTTCAAGATCATGACTGATCCTTTTGTCGGTCACCTTGCGTTTTTCCGTGTTTATTCCGGCCGGTTGCAATCGGGAAGCAGCATTTACAATTCCACGAAAGACGCCACGGAGCGGGTCGGGCGCATCCTGAAGATGCACGCGAATAAGCGCGAGGAGATTAAAGAAGTTTATTGCGGCGATATAGCCGCCGCCGTCGGTCTCAAGAATGTGGCGACCGGCGACACGATCTGCGAAAAGCAAAATCCTATCGTTCTGGAAGCGATTGAGTTTCCCGCGCCGGTCATTTCCGTCGCCATTGAGCCCAAAACAAAGGGCGATCAGGAAAAATTGGGCATTTCGCTGGAAAAGCTGATTCGTGAAGATCCCACTTTCCGGGTTTATACCGATCCGGATACCGGGCAGACCATTATTTCAGGGATGGGCGAACTTCATCTTGAGATTCTTGTTGATCGTATGGTGCGTGAATTCGGCGTCGCCGCGAATATCGGCAAGCCGCAGGTCGCCTACCGGGAAACCATCCGGCAGCGCGCGGAGGCGGAAGGCAAGTTTGTGCGCCAGACGGGCGGTCGCGGTCAATATGGACATGTGAAGATCGTGCTTGAGCCTGCGGAACCGGGCGTCGGATTTGAGTTTGTGAATGAAATTGTCGGCGGCGCGATTCCGCGCGAATACATCTCGCCGGTTGAGGCAGGCATACGGGGCGCGTTGACTACCGGCACGCTGGCCGGATACGAGATTGTGGATGTAAAAGTAACTTTAATCGACGGTTCTTATCACGAAGTCGATTCTTCAGAAATGGCTTTCAAAATCGCCGGTTCCATGGCTTTGAAAGAGGCGACGCGGAAAGCCAAACCGGTGCTGCTAGAACCGATGATGAAGGTCGAGGTGGTTGCGCCGGAAGAATACATGGGAAGCGTGACGGGCGATCTGCATTCCCGCAGGGGGCGCGTGGAATCTACGGAAAACCGCATTGGATCGACAATTATTCAATGCAAGGTTCCGTTGTCGGAAATGTTCGGTTATTCTACCGATCTGCGTTCCATGACCCAGGGGCGGGCGACATACTCAATGCATTTTTCTCATTATGATGAAGCGCCTAAAACCGTCAGTGAGGAAGTGATCGCAAAAGTTTCAGGAAAAGCGTCGGGAAATTAGTTTGTAAAGAGGTGAGAATATGTCCAAAGAAAAATTTGATCGCAGCAAACCGCACGTAAACATAGGGACGATAGGTCATATAGACCACGGCAAGACGACGACGACAGCGGCCATCACGATGGTGATGAACAAGAAGGATCCTAAGAACACGGTAAGGTCATTTGATTCGATTGACAACGCGCCGGAAGAGAAGGAGCGCGGCATAACGATCGCGACGTCTCACGTTGAGTATTCGACAGTGAACCGTCATTACGCGCATGTGGATTGTCCTGGTCACGCGGATTATATAAAGAACATGATAACCGGCGCGGCCCAGATGGACGGAGCGATACTTGTGGTATCAGCCGCAGACGGTCCGATGCCCCAGACGCGAGAGCATATATTGCTTGCGCGTCAGGTTGGCGTTCCTTACATCGTGGTATTCATGAACAAGATCGACATGGTAGACGATCCTGAGCTTCTTGATCTTGTAGAGCTTGAAGTTCGCGAGCTTTTGAGTTTCTATGAATTTCCTGGCGACGATATTCCGATTGTGCGCGGCAGCGCGTTAAAGGCGATAGAAGGCGATGCTGCTGGAGAAGCACAGATAGAAGAGCTTATGAAGGCGGTTGACAGTTATATACCGCTTCCTCAGCGCGAGACTGACAAGCCGTTTTTGATGCCCGTTGAAGATGTCTTTACGATATCGGGCCGTGGAACTGTTGCGACTGGAAAAGTAGAGCGCGGCAAGGTAAAGGTCGGCGAGGAGATCGAGATCGTAGGAATGCGTCCTACGGTTAAGCGCGTTGTAACTGGCGTAGAGATGTTCCGCAAGCTTCTTGATGAAGGACAGGCTGGCGACAACGTAGGTTTGCTGCTTCGCGGGACGGACAAGAAGGAAATTGAGCGCGGTCAGGTGATAGCGGCGACGGGCAGCATAAAGCCGCACACGCATTTCAAGGCGCAGGCGTATGTATTGACGAAGGAAGAAGGCGGGCGTCACACACCGTTTTTCAACGGCTATCGCCCACAGTTTTACTTCCGTACAACGGATGTGACGGGAGTTGCGGAATTGCCTGAAGGCACTGAGATGGTGATGCCTGGTGACAACGTAGCGTTGACGATCAAATTGATAACGCCGATAGCGATGGAGAAAGGCTTGCGTTTTGCGATTCGTGAAGGCGGACGCACGGTAGGCGCTGGCACCATTTCGGATATTCTGGAGTAACGGAAACGTTATGTTGAGCGAAAAAATTAGAATAAGACTGAAAGCTTACGATTACAGGGTTTTGGATCAATCCACTTCTGAAATCGTTGATATAGCTAAACGTACGGGGTCGAGAGTTTCCGGCCCCATTCCTCTGCCGACGCTTAAAAACAAGTTCTGCGTTCTGCGCTCGCCGCATGTGGATAAAAAATCACGTGAGCAGTTTGAGATTCGGACGCATAAACGGCTTGTGGATATTCTTGAGCCGACTCCGCAGACGGTGGATGCGCTGATGAAGCTGGATCTGCCCGCGGCCATCGACGTTGAAATCAAGGCTTTTGGAACGGAACACAAATAATTTCCGGATGTAAAGCGAATGCAAAGGGGTTTTCCTTTGCCGGAGCCAGTACAAATATGGTTGACGGACTGATTGGAATTAAAGTTGGGATGACGCAGGTTTTTGATGAAGCGGGCGTGGTTACTCCCGTGACTATCATAAAAGCCGGTCCCTGCGTTGTTGTGCAAAAAAAATCGAAAGAGAAGGACGGCTATGAAACCGTGCAGCTCGGCCTGGTCGAATTTATCAGGCCTTCGCGGGTTAAAAAGCCCCGTGCTGGACATTTCAAGAAAGCCGGCGTGAATCCCTGCCGGATTATTCGCGAGTTCAGCGAAATTGGCGGCGATGAAGCCGTGAAGCTGGGCGACCATATCCTTGCGCAGCAGGTTTTTCAGCCGCAGGAAAAAATCAATGTGATTGGAACCAGCAAGGGACATGGTTTTGCCGGCGTTATAAAAAGGCATCATTTTGGAGGCGGTAGAGGGTCGCACGGTTCGATGTTCCATCGCGCGCCCGGTTCCATCGGCGCTTCCGCGTATCCGGCCCGGGTTATGGCCGGTATGCGTGCGGCCGGCCACATGGGGAATGAACGGGTTACGGTTAAAAATCTGAAAATTATGCGTATAGAGGAACAGGATAACCTCCTTTTGGTTGCGGGTGCCGTTCCGGGCCGCAATGGTGGCTATGTTCTATTAAAAAAGGCTTAAAAAGGTATAGCAATTTTACGCCGATAGGTTATAATTAGAAGTTTCGGCTAACAGTTAAAAGAGGTTTGTAATGGCGGAGATAGAGGTAAAAAACCTTGCCAATGAGATTGTGGGAAAGATCGACCTTTCCGACGAGGTTTTTAAGGCGGAATTTAACGAACCGCTCATTTGGGAAGCCATAAAACATTACAACGACTCACTTCGGGCCGGGACGGCTTCGACGAAAGTACGAGGCGAAGTCAGCGGCAGCGGAAAGAAGCTGTGGAAACAGAAGGGAACAGGACGCGCCCGAATAGGCAGTGTGCGTAGCCCGCTGTGGCGGCACGGCGGCACGGTTCATGGCCCCAAACCGCGCGACTATTCTTATAGTTTCCCGCGCAAAAAACTTCGCGGCGCGCTCCGTTCGGCGCTTTCAGCCAAATTCAGCGAGAATCTGGTGACGGTGGTTGAAGGCCTGCCGCTTGAGAGTCATAAAACCAAAGAATTTAACAGGATTCTGAACACATTTGGAATCGGCGGGAAAGTGCTGGTGATTGATTCCACCGGCGAGAAAAACCTGCTTCTTTCCTTGCGGAATCTGCCGGCTGTGAAGCTGGTTCCTGGAAACGCGGTCAATATTTTCGATGTTGTAAACAGTGACGCGCTTCTTTTTTCCAGGGACGCCATCCTCCAGGTACAGGAGGCCCTGAACAAATGAACAGAAGAGAACTTGTATTAAAATCGCCTGTCATTACGGAAAAAAGCACGTTGCTCAAAGAAAACCAGCAAACTCTGGCTTTTAAAGTTCTGCGGGATGCCAACAAAATTGAGATCAAAGACGCGGTTGAGAATATCTTCAAAGTTAAAGTAGCCGGTGTGCGCACCGCCAATTTCCACGGGAAAAAGAAACGCCAGGGCAAATACGCCGGCCGGCGTCCCGATTGGAAGAAGGCTTACGTCACGCTTAAAAAAGGCGAAAAGATGATTGAATTCTCCGAGGCGTTATAACAGGAGCAGGGCCGAAAATGTCTAAAATTAAGACCTATAATCCTACGTCGCCCGCGATTCGGTTTAAGACTACTCTTGACACTAAAGAGCTGTCAAAAGAGCGGCCGCTTAAAGGCCTGACCGAACCTAAACGCAGAATCTCCGGACGTAACAACAAGGGACGTCTTACAATCAGGCATCGCGGCGGCGGGCATAAAAGACTTTATCGAATTATTGATTTTCGGCGCGATAAACGGGAGATTCCGGCGAAGGTGCTTGCTATCGAGTACGATCCCAATCGCTCGGCGCGTATTGCCCTGCTTTGCTACGCGGACGGAGAAAAACGCTATATTCTCGCGCCCGATGGTCTGGCGGTGGGAGCGTCCGTAGTTGCGGGTGAATCGGCGGATATTCTGACCGGAAACGCTTTGCCGCTCAGGAATATTCCGCTCGGTACGACGATTCACAATATAGAAATGAAAAAGGGAAAAGGCGGACAACTGGCGCGTAGCGCTGGCGTGGCCGCGCAGCTTGTCGCAAAGGAAGCCGGATACGCGCAGATCAAAATGCCTTCGGGTGAAACGCGAATGATCCATCTCGATTGTTACGCGACCGTCGGTCAGGTTGGAAATCTCAATTTTGAAAATGTTTCAATAGGCAAAGCCGGACGTTCGCGCTGGCTGGGGATTCGTCCCACGGTGCGCGGTGTTGTTATGAACCCGGTTGATCATCCACACGGCGGCGGCGAAGGTAAAACTTCAGGCGGACGCAATCCCGTGAGTCCGTGGGGCGTCCCCACAAAAGGTTATAAAACCCGGAATAATAAACGTACGCAGCGCTTTATTATCAAGCGCCGAGGTAAGTAGGTAACGGCATGACCAGATCAGTTAAAAAAGGTCCTTTTGTTGATGAACATTTTCTTTCCAAGGTGAAGTCGGTTGCGAGTTCCGGCGCGCGGACTGTGATAAAAACATGGTCGCGCCGTTCTACGATTACGCCGGAAATGGTTGGGCTAACGGTTGCGGTGCATAACGGCAAGAAGTTTATTCCGATTTATATTTCAGAGAACATGGTCAGTCACAAGCTGGGAGAATTCGCTCCTACGCGGACATTCAAGGGGCATACGGCGAAGGCGTCTGAAAAATCGACTTCAATGAAATAGCCTGCGCTGACAGGGATAATTAGGATGCGCGGAACGGCTTGCGAATAATATCGCGTTTTGGAACGCCGGGTCGGGAATCCGGAAATATTTCAGGATTATGTAACTATGGAAGCTATTGCAAAAGGCAAATACTTGAAGGGGTCGCCGCAGAAAGCCCGGCTTGTTATTGACCTTATACGGGGTCGTAGCGTCGAGGAAGCGCTGGCAATCCTGCGCTTTACAAATAAACGGGCGACCGGGGCGATTGAAAAGGTATTGCTTTCGGCCGTTGCCAACGCGCGCGAAAAAGACGCCACCGCAAATGTGGATGAATTTATCGTGGCAAGCGCGGTGGTTGATTCCGGGCCGACAAAGTGGCGGCGGCGCGTACGTCCCGCTCCGCAGGGCAGAGCGCACAGGCAGCAGCGGCGCGGCAAACATGTGATTGTAGTGATTAAAGGCAAGGACATAGAAGGGTAGGGGAGGTCATCCGTGGGTCAGAAAGTACATCCTTACGGTTTCAGGCTTGGCGTAAACAAAACATGGCGATCAAGGTGGTTTGCGCGAAAAGACTACGGCGGACTGTTGCATGAGGATCTGCGCCTTAAGTCCATGCTCAAGAATAAATTCGCGCACGCCGGCGTTTCGCGCATCGACGTGGAGCGGGCGGCCAATAAGCTGACCGTCATTATTTTTACTTCGCGGCCGGGCATTATTGTCGGCAAGAAGGGCTCCGAGATCGAGAAGCTGAAGAAAGAATTGCAGCTTGTAACCGGAAGAGATGTCAACCTGAAGATACAGGAAATCAGCAAGCCTGAACTTGATTCCCAACTCGTGGCCGAGGGAATTGCGCAGCAGCTTGAAAAGCGCATAGCTTTCCGCCGCGCAATGCGGCGGGCTGTAGACGGAACGCTGCGTTTCGGCGCCAAGGGAATTAAAGTCCGGATATCAGGGCGTCTCAACGGTGCTGAAATTGCCCGCACCGAATGGTACCTCAGCGGCCAGTTGCCGTTGCATACACTAAGGGCGGATATTGACTATGGTTTTGCTGAAGCGAGTACGACGTACGGCGTTATTGGCATAAAAGTCTGGATTTATAAGGGCGAGGTCTTTGAAATGCAGAGACCTGACAGGGCTGCCCGGTAAGGAAACGAGTCATTATTATGTTAATGCCAAAAAAGGTTAAATATCGTAAGCAGCAGAAAGGGAAACGGCGCGGCAAGGCTTGGCGCGGTTCAGATGTTACTTTCGGCGAATATGGCCTGAAGGCGCTTGAAGTCGGCTGGTTAACGGATCGGCAGATTGAGGCGGCCCGTGTGGCGATCACGCGCTTTGTAAAAAGAGGCGGTAAAATATGGATTCGCATTTTTCCCGATAAGCCTATTACTAAAAAACCGGCTGAAACCCGTATGGGTAAAGGGAAGGGCGCTCCGGATGGATGGGTAGCGGTGGTTCGTCCCGGTAAGATCCTCTACGAAATGGAGGGGATTACGGCGGAACAGGCGCAGGAAGCCATGCGGCTGGCCGGCAATAAACTGGGGATAAAGACCAAATTCGTTACACGGTTCGGGAAGGAGGCGGAATGAAGGCTTCCAAATTTCGTGATATGTCAAAGGAAGATCTGGTCGTTGAAGAAACCGAACTGCGTAAGCAGCTTCTCAGGATCAGATTTCAGGCGGCGACTGGGCAAACCGAAAGCGCGGGAAAAATGAAAGATATCCGGAGGGATATCGCCCGTATTAAAACTGTTTTGACGGAAATGGAACATCAGGGGTTGAGGTAGCGATGGAGACGGAAGAAAAAAGAGGGATCCGCAAAAGCCAGGTAGGCGTAGTAACCAGTACGGCAATGCAGAAAACCGTTACGGTTGCCGTCGATAGAAGGGTTCCGCATCGCCTCTATAAAAAAATCCAGCGGCGTACTTCCAAATTTCTGGCGCACGATGAAAATCAGTCGTGTAAGGTCGGCGATCAGGTACGCATTGTGGAAACAAGACCGTTGAGCGCGCGCAAGAGATGGCGCGTGGAAAAGATTCTGGCCAGCGCGGTGAGCGTGGATTAGGGAATTTTTGATTTTTAATCGGCGATTTTCGGTTGCCAGTATTCAAACCAAGTTCAATCGAAAATCGAAAATCGAAAATTGTAAAGAGGATTGTCATGATACAGATGCGGACGATTTTGAATGTGGCGGATAATTCTGGAGCTCGCAGGATTTCCTGTATTAACGCCTTGGGTAACCAGGTTGGGCGAATTGCTCAGCTTGGTGACGTCATTACTGCAAGCGTGAAGGAAGCCGCTCCGGATGGAACCGTTAAAAAAGGACAGGTGGTCAAAGCCGTCATTGTGCGGCAGCGTAAAGAGTTTCGGCGTAAAGACGGTTCCTATATTCGCTTTGACGAGAATGCCGCCGTATTGATTAACGATCAGCATGAGCCGATCGGTACGCGCGTTTTTGGCCCGGTCAGCCGTGAGCTCAGGGACAGAGACTTTTTGAAAATCGTTTCACTGGCGCCGGAAGTGCTCTAGCGCGATCAAAGGGGATAGAATCCGATGCCTAGCGTGCATATAAAGAAAAATGACATGGTTTATGTTTTGTCCGGAAAGGATTCGGGAAAAACCGGTAAGGTTCTACGGATATTTTCAGACAAAAACAACGCGATTGTTGAAGGGATCAATTTCGTCAGCAAGCATACCCGTCCTAATCCACAGAAGAATGTGAAGGGTGGGATCCTGCCAAAAGAATCACCTGTTCATGTTTCCAATCTGCAGATTGTCTGCAAGAATTGCAATAAGCACACGCGCGTTGGCGTCAGCGTTGCCCAGGATGGAAAAAAGACCAGAGTGTGCAGGAAATGCGGCGAGCCGATGGACGCCTAAATGCGCTTATAAAAGCGGCGTAAATTTTTTTGAAGGTCAGACAGACAATGAGCAGACTTCGGGACTTATATAAAACGGAAACCGTACCGACCATTAAGAAACAGTTTGGCTATGACAATATCATGGCGGTTCCCAAACTGGTGAAGATAAATGTGAATATGGGGTTGGGTGACGCGATAGCGAATGCCAAGATTCTGGATGTCGCGGCCGATGAACTGGCGGCGATTACAGGGCAGCGCCCGATCGTTACGAAGGCGAAAAAATCAATCGCTGCTTTTAAGCTTCGTGAAGGGATGCCGATCGGATTGACGGTTACGCTACGCGGCGACATGATGTATGAATTTCTGGATCGCCTCATAAGCATCGCGTTGCCGCGAGTGCGTGATTTCCGGGGCGTTT
>JAIRVC010000352.1 GCA_031254095.1 Acidobacteriota bacterium | reverse complement strand
CGGAAAAAAAGGCATGTACGATTTCAGGCAGGTTTTCCGGGAAATTGTGAAATAGAATAGCCGCCTCACGGCGGCCAGTGGTCAGTGGTTAGTGATCAGTGGTCAGAAAAATCCGCCGTAAACCATCTTTGGGGTAACTTTTTAAAATGAAGTTATAGGTAAGGGTGCAATATGGAAAATAAAAAATTTCATGGATGCGGTACGGCGCTCGTCACGCCGTTTCAGACAAACGGCGCGGTTGACGCAAAAACTCTGGCGGCGCTCGTTGACTGGCAGATAGAGGAAGGCGTTCATTTTCTGGTTCCCTGCGGCACAACAGGCGAAAGCCCGACGCTCAATCACGACGAATACCTTCTAGTAGTTGAAACCGTGACGCGAACGGCAAACGGGCGCGTTCCCATACTCGCGGGCGCGGGCGGAAACGATACGGCAAAAGTAATCGCGCTTGCGGCGGAGCTGAAAAAGCTGGGCGTTGACGGCCTTCTGTCCGTTTCGCCCTCTTACAACAAGCCTTCGCAGGAAGGAATATGCCGGCATTACCGCGCCGTCGCCGAATCGACCGATCTTCCCATTATCGTTTACAACGTCCCCGGCAGGACGGGAGCAAACGTCGTTCCAGATACATTGATGCGCCTCGGCGAAATTCCCAATATCGCCGGAGTAAAGGAAGCAAGCGGCGACATAGCGCAGATCGGAGAGATATGCGCGCGCGCGCCGGAAAAATTCGCGGTTCTTTCCGGCGACGATTTATTAACGCTGCCTGTTATCGCGCTTGGCGGCTGCGGCGTCATATCGGTCGCGGCCAACGAAGTTCCGGGAATGATGGCGAAGTTCATAACAGCCTGTCTCGAAAACCGGCGTGACGAAGCCCGCGAATGGAACCGTAAACTCTATCCGCTGATGAAAGTCAACTTCGTGGAGGCAAATCCCGTTCCCGTCAAGGCGGCGCTGGCGATGATGGGAAAAATTAACGAAACCTGCCGGCTGCCGCTCGCGCCGATTGCCGATGGCGGCAGGGAAAAAGTAGCCGCGGCGCTGGGCGCGCTCGGACTTATTTAGGGAGGAATTATGGCGCAGATATATCCATTCAAGGGCTTTTTATATAATCAGGAAATCACGGGCGATCCCGGTAAAGTCGTCACGCAGCCTTACGACAAAACATCCCCCGCCATGCAGGACGAATACTATGATCGCTCCCCGTACAACGTAGTCCGCATTACGCTGAACAGGGAAAAGCGGGACGACCCTGAAACTGCATATCCCGACGCCGGAGCGGCGTTCCGAAAATGGATTGGCGAAAAGGCGCTTCTGCCGCAAGGCAGGCCGGCTTTTTATCCGTATTACCAGGAGTACGCGATCGACGGAAAAGCTTATTTGCAGAAAGGATTTATCGCGCTGCTCGACCTTAAAAAATCCGGCGAAGAAATTATCCCGCACGAAAAGACGCTTGCCGCGCCCAAACAGGACAGGCTGCACCTTTTGCGCAGCGTCGAAGGAAACGAAGATCTTATTTACATGCTGTACGACGATGACGCGCTCACAATCGACCGCGTCATGGATAAACAGATAGCGGGCCTCAAGCCCGTGATTGAGACGACGGACGAATTCGGCGCGACGCACCGCGTCTGGGCGCTCACCGACCCGGCCGCGATTGAGGAAATTCAGCGCTCCATGCAGTCTCAGAATCTTTTTATCGCGGACGGACATCACCGTTTTGAAACAGCGGTCAATTATATGCGGGAATGCGAACAGAAGGGATGGACGTCCGCCGGGCTGGAATCGTTCGATAAGCGCATGGTCACCTGCTTTAACAGCGCCGCCGGAGTCACGATACTGGCAACGCATCGCCTGCTGCGCGACCTTCGAGATTTTAACGCCGCGAATTTCCTGCAAAACCTTGAAGAACATTTCACCGTCGAAAATTATGAGTCCGCCGAAATGCTCTGGAAAAAAATGCGGGAGGAGCGCGAGCGGCATGTCTTCGGATTCTACGCGGGGAACAAAAAATTCTACCTGCTGACAATGAAACCATCGGCACAGTCTGACGCCGCGTTTCAAAAACATTCTGAACCCTGGCGCGAACTTGACGTGAGCATTCTGCATACGCTGATACTCGATCGCCGTCTCGGCATTGACGAGGAAAAGCTGGCTAAACAGACCAATATTGATTACGCGCGCAGCCGCGAAGCCTGCATTGAACGCGTGGATTCAGGCAAATACCAGGCGGCGTTTCTGCTGAATCCGACGCCGCCTCAGCAGATGCAGCGCATCGCGTCTACCGGCGAGCGTATGCCGCAAAAGTCCACCGACTTTTTCCCGAAACTGCTGACGGGGCTGGTCTTCATGAAAATGCAAATTAGTAAGCCGCCTTACAGCGGTTAGCGGTCAGTGGTTAGTGGTCAGAAAAATTCGTCGTGAACTATCTTGGGATAACTTTTCTAAGGAGATGATATGGGCGTGAAACTGGCAGGCAAAACGGCAATTATCACGGGCGCGGCCCGGGGCATCGGCGCGGCTTTCGCCAAGGGCTTTGCGAAAGAAGGCGCAAACGTCGTCGTCGCCGATATCCGCGACGGGGCGTCAACGGTGGCGGCGATTGAACAGGCGGGCGGCAAAGCCATTTACGTGGCGACCGACGTTACAAAACAGGAACAGTGCGACGCCGCGGCGAAAGCCGCAGCGGATCGCTTCGGCGGCATCGACATACTGGTGAACAACGCAGGCATTCTTGTCACAATCAAGCCGTTTATGGAAGTAACCAGCGAAGAATGGATGGAAGTGATGGCGATCAACACGCTCGGCCCCTTTCACTGCATTAAGGCG
>JAIRVC010000302.1 GCA_031254095.1 Acidobacteriota bacterium | reverse complement strand
ATGGAAAACGCCGATTATTTCCAGACGCCGGAAAATCTTTTCTTTTCCCGGCGCATGGCCGATCCGCAGTTCGGCGCGCGCCTTACCGGCAAAATCGGCCGGTGGGCAATCGCGGCACTGGCCGGAGACGACCGCGCGCCCGGAGAACTTGCGCCTGAAGACGCCGATTATTACGGCGATCGCGCCGCCATCGGAATATTCCGGCTTTACCGCGAGCTGGGAAAAGAATCTCGCATCGGAGGACTTATCACCAGCAGGGATTTCGCGGGAAGCTCAAACCGCGTCTTTTCGATGGATACGCGCCTGAAACTGAACCAGAACCTTACCCTGACCGGGCAGTGGATGGGAAGCCTGAGCAACCCGCTTGACGGCGACAGCCGGAATGGAACCGCGGGATATCTGCATCTCGGCCAGTCCGGCCGTCATTTCAACGCCGGCGCGTATTATCGTGACCGGAGTCCCGAATTTGAAACAGACCTGGGCTTTATCACGCGCGTGGACATGCGCGAATCCGGAGGAAATGTTCGTTATTACTGGCGTCCTGAAAAAGGAAGCATTGTAAGCTACGGGCCGTCTTTTTCAGGAAGCGTCATTTACGACTACGATGGAACTCAGACGGACTGGACGCTGAGCCCGTCATTCAGGGTTGAGCTGCCCAGATACACCTCGCTGTCTTTCACTCACAATGAAAGTTTTGAGCGCTTCGCGGGTATAGATTTTCGCAAGAGCAGCAATAAGATTTCAGTCTCTTCCGAATGGCAGAAATGGCTGCATCTGTCGTCAAGCCTGGAGCACGGAGACGGCATAAACTATTATCCCGCGGAGGGGCGGCCTTTTCTTGCCAAGTCGCTGAATACGAATTTCACGCTGAAACTTATGCCGACGCCGCAGTTGCAGATCGACGAGACTTATATCTTTTCGCGGCTTGCCGCGGACGGACGCGGAACGGTCTTTAATAATCACATCTGGCGAACCAAGGCCAACTACCAGTTCACGCGGGAATTTTCACTGCGCGCGATTGTCGATTACAACGCCGTGTTGCCAAACGCCGCGCTTGTGGGTCTTGAACGGCATAAACGCCTGGGACTGGACGTCCTTTTTACCTATTTGCTGCACCCCGGCACGGCTCTCCATGTCGGCTATACGGACAATTACGAAAACTTGCGATACGATCCGACCGTTTCGCCGGCGGTACAGCGCAGCTCTTTTCCGGATACTTACGTCGGCCGCCAGATTTTCGCGAAGTTCAGCTATCTGCTTAGAATGTAAGGAGCTGTTTCTAAGGAAACACTGATTAATCGCCCGCGCAGGCAATAAATCAGTGTTTCCTTATAGGTTCCCTGTATTGTCAGGCTCCATCGTCCATAGGCGGAGTGTCGATAGAAAGACTCGGCAGCAGGCAGATGGTGAGGAATGTCAGCATCATTGCAATGGCGCCGATGATGAATATGACTTTCAGGCCGGATTCCATCGCGAGGCGAATCGCGTCGATTGTCCTTTCAAGGATCGCGGGGCCGTCCGGGCCGGAATTTCCGAGAGTTTCGCTTAACGAATCCATGGCCGATTTAGATAAAAGCACTCTTGGATCGACAAGCGATGTCTTTAGCGCCTCATTGGACATGGTCTCCACTTCCGGCGGCAGATTGGCTGAAAGCGTGCTTATGTATTTCATATTCATGGCCGAATTCAGAACGGCGGGCGCTATCGCCTGACCGAGCATTACGCTGAAATAGAGCATCCCGGTAGCCACTCCCAGAAGGCGGCGCGGCACGGCGTA
Source organism: Acidobacteriota bacterium (assembly GCA_031254095.1). Taxonomy (GTDB): domain Bacteria; phylum Acidobacteriota; class UBA6911; order UBA6911; family UBA6911; genus UBA6911. The sequence goes on along the minus strand of JAIRVC010000302.1, from coordinate 1,812 downwards.
TTGCGCCACTAGCGTATTGAGCGTTGGGATGGAACCCATGCCGATTCCCGCCAGCGTAAACGCGCAGAACCCCCAAAACAGCGGCGTTGAGGCGTTGAACAGAATCAGGAACAACATGACGGCCGCCGTCAGGCCGTAACCGAGAAGAAACATCCATTTGTATTTGCGCGTGCGTGCAAGGATGAAGCCCGCCGGAAAACCCAAAAAATACATTAAAAAGTTGCCCGGGGTCATAATCCAGCCATTTTCGGTGGCGCTTGCCCCCTGGATTCCCTGTACGAGCAGCGGATAATAGACCATCAATCCGGCCATGCCGAATGAAGACATCAGTCCCGCAACTGTGATGATAATAAAAATGCGGTTCTTCAGCACCTTGAGATCAAGAATCGGTTCTTTGGCCTTTGCTTCGGTCTTGATGAACCAGAACCAGAGAATCGCTGAAGCGATGAAAAGCCCGATTATCTGAAGCGAACCCCATGGGTACATCGTTCCGGCCATTGAAAACGCGAGGATCAGCGTCGAAGACGCCGCCGCCGCCAAAAGCGCTCCGCGGCTGTCAATTGCGGGAGAGGCGGCGCGTTTATGCTTCGGCATTGCGAAGATTGCCATCAGCAGGCTCAGTACGAGAAGCGGCACGCCGCACCAGAAGATGTAGCGCCAGCTGAGCGCGTCGGTAAACCAGCCTCCCAGCGTGGGGCCGATCGAGGCGAAAATCCCGGAAGGGATGTTAAGCATTCCTATCCACTTGCTTCGCTCGCCCGATTCGAACATGTCGCCCAGAGCCGCGAAACATAGGGGCGCGAGCGCGCCCTGTCCAATTGAGAGGAAAGTCCGCGAAATTATAAGCATCAGGTATGAAGTGCAGAGCGCGCTCCATACGACGCCGACAAGGCAGATGCTCAGCGCGACCATAAGAAGGGCGCGGCGTCCGAACATGTCGGAGAGTTTGCCGACCAGAAGCATGGAAAACGCCAGCCCAAGGTTGGGGATTGAAACCGCCCACGAGTACAGGCGCATTCCATCCAAATCCGCGGTGATGCGTGGGAGGGCCGCAAGCAGAATCTGAAAAAAATAGCTGTATGTGAAGTAGGTCAAAAAAATCGTCGCGATGCCGAGAACGACCGCGCGGCTTTTACCGGCTGTGTTTTGCGATGCTTCAGTGGACATGGGCCTCTCCTTATTTAATACAAGAATCACCAGTATTCAGGATTGGTTGATTCTGATGCGGAATTCCAAAAAAAGCAAACGTTTTCTGGATCAAACTTTTTATGTTTGACCGGCGCCGTTGGAAATGGATAGAAGCGCGCGTTTTACGAGGGTTTTCGCAATCTGCGCCTTGTATTTTGAGCAGAGGAACGGCCTTGCGTCGATGACGGCGGCTTCGCCCGCGGTTTCGGCAAACGTCTCGTCAATCTTTTTGCCCGCGACGGCCGCTTCCGCCTTAAAGGCTCGATACGGTTCGGGCGCGACCGCGCCAAGGCAGATGCGCGGCCTTGCGCCGCCGAGCATAACCGCGCAGTTTACGAGAGAAAAGTCGATCGCCTTTCGGAGAGCGAATTTCATAAATACGCTCGCGCTTCCCTCCGGAGGGGCGGGTATCCGGATTTCCGTTATGATCTCATCGCGCTCAAGAACGGTATTGCCGGGTTTTTTGACGGCGAAAAATTCCTCCGCGCCGATTTCGCGTTTGTTGGTCGCGATTTTCGCGTCAAACGCGATGAGCGCGGGCGCGACATCGGATGGATGAATTGCATAGCAGCCGCAATTCAGGCAGCGGCGCGCCTCGGTCAGGGCTTCGTCTTTTAACGGCGT
>JAIRVC010000301.1 GCA_031254095.1 Acidobacteriota bacterium | reverse complement strand
GCTCGACTCGCGGCACAGGCCTATCGCCGATGTCAAGCTTCGCAGAGCGTGTCCCGGAATGCCTCGGCGGCGGCGGAACGCCATAGCCCGCCGGAGTTTTCAAAACGCGGGGATGAATCTGCTTGAGATCAGCCGCCTCAACACGCTGACGCCGGAAAATATCCGGGATCTTGTCGATTATGATAAAACTGCCGGTCTTGACAACTATCGCGCGGCGCTGAACCGGGGCAAGGGAATACTTTACCTGACCGGGCATTTCAGCGCGTGGGAGCTTCTGCCGACGGCGCACGCCCTCTACGGCCATCCGCTAAGTTTTACAACGCGCCCGCTCGACAACGCCCGGCTGGAAAAATATTTGCGCCGCGTCCGTGAGTCCAGAGGCAATGCCGTCATTTATAAAAAAGATTCCGCGCGCCGTATTCTTAAAGAATTGAAAGCCGGGCGGACGGCGGGCGTTCTGATGGATCATAACGTCAATCCGGAGGAAGGTATCTTCGCGGATTTTTTCGGAGTTCCCGCCGCTACTTCGACGGGGGTTGCGCTTCTGGCGCTGCGCACCGGCGCGCCGGTGCTTGCGGGCTATCTGACTCCGCCGCGGCGCGGGCGTTACGTCATCAAATTCCTGCCGCCAATCGACATGACACGTACAGGCGATACGGCCATAGATTTGCGCGTCAACACGCAACGCCTTAACGGCGTATTGGAGAGCATTATCCGGGAGCAGCCGGAGTCATGGCTCTGGGGGCATAAGCGCTGGAAGAACCGCCCGCCGGAAGACCCGCGCGATATTTACAGCCTTTCGCCGCGGGATCTGGATGAATATTTGCGCGCCAAAACCGGCTCATGAAATGGATGTTCTAGCGGAATATCTCCCGCAGGCGGCTGCCGCCGGGAATCCGGTCAAGCAATCCGCCGCCGGCGTCGCGCCGCTCGCCATGCAGCGTGCAATATTCTACGGGCGCGGTTCCGGATACGAAGACTTCTTCTCTTTGAGAAGGGCATTCTGGCAGGGCAAGCGCCAGCGTATCTGAATCAATGCCGACCGAAACAATTCCCTGGGGACGCTCAAACGGCTGCATGTTTGAAAATCCGGGAAGCTGCGCGGCACGTTTCATGAATTCGCCCCAGACCAGTCCGGCCGAAGCGCCGCCGGTGAGCCGCAGATCGCGGTTGTCGTCAAAACCTATCCAGACGACGCAAAGAAGATTGGATGTGTAGCCCGCAAACCAGCCGTCCCGCGAAGATCCGGTCTTTCCCGCCGCGGGCGCGCGGAAACCCCGGGTGCGCACTCCCGCGCCCGTGCCGTGATTCATGACGTCTTCAAGCAGGTTGGTGACCATGTAAGCTATGCGTGGATCAAGCACGCTGCGCCGATTCGGCTTGGTTAATTTGAGCAGTTCGCCTTCGCTGCTGACGACGCGCATCAGCATTTCCGGTTCGCAGCGGATGCCGTAGTTGGCGAAAGCCGTATAACCTTTGGCGACTTCGAGCGGGGTCATTTCATAAGCGCCAAGCGCCACGGCCGGCGTCGGCCTGATGTCGGATCGCAGCCCCACGCGTTTGGCGAAGGCGGCGATGCGGTCAAAGCCGATTTCTTCGGCCAGCTTAACCGTCGCCACATTGAGCGAACGCCTCAGAGCCTCGCGCAGCGTCACCGTTCCATAGAAATTTTCTCCATAGTTGTTGGGCGTGTATTCCCTGGTGTTGCTTTCGTAATAAAACGTGGTTGGTTCGTCAACAACCGTTGAAACCGGCGTATATACTACGCCGCCGGATTCCATATTCAGAGCGGTTTCCATGGCGGCAGCGTAAACGAAAGTCTTAAATACCGAACCGGGCTGACGGTTGGCAAGGGCGCGGTTTAACTGGCTCTGCGCGTAATCGCGCCCGCCCACCAGCGCCTTGATATCGCCGGTGTGCGGATCCATGGCCACCAGCGACGCCTGCGGCAGCGGAACGGCTTCTCCTCTCGCCCGCCAGCGGGCAAAAGTTTTTTCCAGCAGTTCGTCAACGCCTTTAAGCCCGAATTCGACGGCTTCAATGGCGGCGCGCTGCAAATCGGCGTCAAGCGTGGTGTATATCCGATAGTTGTGCTCGATCAGCTCATTTTCGGAAAATTTTTCCAGCAGGTCGTCTTTAACCATATCGACGAAATGCCCGGAAGGGCCGGTTCCCAGGCCGCTGCGCACGAGTTCGAGAGGCGCTTTTTGCGCTTCCGCGTATTGCCCGTGTGTAATAACGCCGTTTTCCAGCATCTGCCGAAGTACGCGGTCGCGGGCTTCGGCGGCGCGTTCAGTTCCCCGCTCTGAAGAAGATGAATACCTGTTTGGGGCGCGGATAATCCCGCCAAGAAAAGCGTAGTGCTCCAGTGAAAGTTCGCGCAGATCTTTGTCGAAATACGCTCTCGCCGCTTCTCCGAAACCATGTATGGCGAAACTTCCCCGGTTTCCGAGGTAAACTTCGTTGGCGTACAGTTCAAAGATTTCTTCCTTTGTGAAGCGATTTTCAAGAACCAGCGCCATGCCGGTTTCTTTAATCTTGCGCCGCCACTCGCGTTTTGTGGAAAAGAAAAAACTGCGGGCCACCTGCATCGTTATGGTGCTGGCGCCCTGCTCCATTGTTCCGCTCCGTATGTCGCGCCACGCCGCGCCCACCACCCTGATGGGGTCGAGCCCGGGATGATCGAAGAATCTTTTATCCTCCGCGCTGAGTATCGCCTGCCGGAAAAGATCCGGAAATTCAGAGTAACGCATAGGCCGGCGTTTTTCCCGGGAAGCGCCGAAAAGGCTGGAGATCAGTTCGGGCTCAATTTCCGCCGAAAGCAGGCGTCCGCCGGTTTCAAGCGACGTCAGGCCGCTGATCCGGCCGTTGTTAAACTCAATGGCGACGCCGTTTTTGCCGCCGAAATATGAGTTTGCCGCCGGTTGAATCTGTACGGAATTGCCCGTTTGCGTGATTCGTCCGGCCGCCGCCGCGTCGCTGACGACGGAATAACCGGACATTTTCAGGTAGGAAACCAGGCGATCGGGATCCAGTGCCTGTCCGACGGAGACGCGCTTGGGCGATGTGAAAATAAGTGATTCGCCGTGAACTACCTTGCCGGACAGCCGATCGTCTATCATTTCGGAAAATAAGCGATAGTAATATCCCGCTATTCCAGCCGCCACGAAAGCGAGGACGAGTACCAGCCCGAAAAACAATTTGAAAAATGGAAATTTTTTTCTACGTTTACTCCGTTTTACTGGCTTTGATCGTTCCGGTTTTTTGCTCACGGCGTCCTCGAATTTAAATAGTAAATTTAATCACAGCCTCTTATTCTCCGCAATGACATGAATGACATCGGGCGCACGCCCACAATGACATGCCGCGCGTCCGGTCGAGGCGTGTTTTGCATTGCAATTCAGAACATGGCGGATAATATTTGTTTTCGCCGTTCCAAATTTAAATGCCAGGGAATAAACAATGACAGACAGGAATATCCGACTGACGACACTGACTTCCGCCGCCGGTTGAGCGGCCAAAATGGGGCCGGAGGCCCTGGCGCAGGTGCTGCGCCCTCTCGGCGGAATTTTTGACGCGCGTGATTTTCCCGGCCTGCTGGTCGGGCTGGAAATCAGCGACGACGCCGCGGTGTATAAAATCAGCGACGAAGAGGCAGTCATCCAAACGCTCGATTTTTTTACGCCGGTTGTGGACGATCCGTATGAATACGGGGCCATTGCCGCCGCCAATTCCATGAGCGATGTTTATGCCATGGGCGGCGAGGTGACGCTTGCGCTGAACATCTGCGGTTTTCCCTGCGGCCTTGACGCGGAAATCCTTTCGGAGATTCTGCGCGGCGGCGCTGAGAAAGTACGTGAAGCCGGAGGGATTATCGCCGGCGGCCACACAATTGACACAAAAGAACCGCTTTATGGATTGTCCGTGCTTGGCCGGGCGCATCCTGACAAAATTTTCACCAAGGCGGCGGCGCGCCCCGGAGACGCGCTGATTCTGACCAAGCCGCTCGGCGTCGGCATCATTACTACAGCGGCCAAAGGCCAGGCCGCCGATCCAGCGCATGTTGCCGGCGCGATCGCTTCAATGAAAAAGCTCAACCGGGACGCTTCGCGGATTCTCCATAAACTCGAAGTACGCGCCTGCACGGACATTACCGGATTCGCCCTGCCCGGACACGCCTCTGAAATGGCGGAAAAAAGCGGTGTCGAGATACATTTTTCACTGAACGCCATTCCGTTTCTGGACGGTGCGATTGAATACGCCAACCAATGGCTTTTTCCGGGCGGCGCGTCCCGTAATCAGAAATACTATGAAAACCGCGTCGAGTTTGCTTCCGGCATTCCCGATGAAATGCGCCAACTTCTTTTCACGCCGGAAACGTCGGGCGGGCTGCTAGCCGCCGTTCCGGCAGAGAAAATCACGTTGGCTGAAACCCTTTTCGCCGAAGCCGGTCATCCTTTCCATCTAATAGGCGGCGTCAGGGAGGGGCGCGCGGGATTTATTAACTTTTGCCGGGGCTAGAACCATTTTTTCTTTCTAAAATACAGCGTTGTTCCGACTATTACGCCGGTCATTACCAGGCAGATTCCCGTAAACGCCAAAGGCGAGTCGTCAAAGGGTAAATCCACATTCATTCCATACATCCCGCTCAGCCAGGTTAGAATGCCGAGAACGACCGTATAGATAGTGAGAATCGAGATGACCTTGGTTGTTTTCAACTGGGCCATGGTTCCTGAGATGTCGAACAG
>JAIRVC010000123.1 GCA_031254095.1 Acidobacteriota bacterium | reverse complement strand
TTTCTCCCGCCCGCGCCTCGGTTCGGTCAAGCCGTATGGAATCAAGCGCGGCAAGCTGATCTCTCTCAACCGCCGTAATGTCAACTTCAATACCTTCTATGTCCAGGTTTTCATATCCGCCCGCCATGAGGTGATTGACGGGAACCGCGACAGCCAGCGACGCGCCCGCGGCGGCGTCGAGGTTGGATGAAAAACGGCCGCCGATTTCAACATCCGGCTGCCCCTTTACCCGAATCTTTCCCGTGACGCGCAAAGTAAGAAATCCCTGCGCCCGCTCGGAGGCCAGAATCGTGTTATACACGACAAGGCTGACCAGCGACGGCGTTAAAAGCGCGTCGCGCGCGATCTCATAGCGGAACGTTTTAAGCGCGCGGCGGCTTGTAGTCAGCCGCGCTTCGAGCGGTATCGTGCGCGGCCGCTCGCCGATAATTCCAAAAATGCCGGAGCTTCGATCCTGACGAACCGTTCCGATCACCGCGCCGGCCTCAAGAACCTTGAAAGAGCTTTCGATATTTGGAATTACAGCGATTGCCGAAGCTTTGCGCATGGGCAATTCCGTGAAACCCGACGACATTAGTTCATGTCCAAAAGCGTAGAGCCGGTCGCCGTCCACCCAGGTTACGGTTCCTCCGGCGGAAACATCGAGATCGCCCTGCACCAGCGAAACGGCGACATTGTCGCCCGGCTGAAACGGCAAAACCGCGGTCTTTAAGGAAGCGGCGTCCGCCGCCGCGCCTTCGAGAAGCGTCATGCCGATGCCGCCGAACATCGGGGCAAAAGTTTTGATCGCGCGCGGGTCAAAGCCGCCCAGACTGACGGGCGTGGTTATGGGAAGAAGCCGGTTTCCGCCGCCGGATAAATTCGCGCGGCGGGAGATAAGTTCCGGAAATTCAGCCGCGTTCAGGCCGGAGGACGGAAGCGGCAGTTTGTAATTCCAAAGGCTGCCTTTTTTGTAGATTTTGCCCGATGGCAGCGCTTCGGATTCCTCGACGGCTGAAATCATCTGATCAATCGGCGTGATGCCGCCTATCGCTTCCGTGGAGTAGGCGTAGGAATACGCCACCGCGCCGAGCAATTTTCCGTCGATGAAAACCGGGCTGCCGCTCATACCTGAGAAAATGCCGGTTTTTTCCAGCGGGCCGCCGCTGAACCGGGCCAGAATCGCATCAGCGCCGGGACTTACGCCGCGCAGAACGCCGAGAATCTCAACGTCGAAATCTTCAGGCTCCGTTCCCTGAAAGCAGGTTTTGCCGGTTCCCCTCATTCCGGGACGCAGATCATCGATCCTGAAAAAATCCTCCCTGCTTTCCGCGCCCGAAAACGCGCAGAATCCCAAAACCAGCACGGCCATTGTCAGGTAAAACCACGGTTTTCCCATTCTTTTTCCTCTCTTGGGTTGATATTTTTTTACAAGGGAGCCTTTAAAAACTCCAAAATCAAGGCTTGCGGCCGTGACAAAAGCGGAGTTTACATTTAGAGGTAAATGAGCATTTTGTCACGGCCGCGTAACGCAGAGTTTGGGGTTTTTAGAGGCTCCCTAAACAACTCATTGCCAAAGTCTAAATATTAGCCTAACTTCATTTCATGACAGCCCAAATTGACGAAGAAATATGCGCGGTTATTCTGGCCGGGGGCAAAAGCCGCCGGATGGGCCAAGACAAGGCGCTGATAAACCTCAACGGACGGCCGCTCGTTGAGATTATGGCAAAGCGCGTGTCGCCGCTGACCGGCAAAGTGTTTATCTCGGCAAACAATCCGGAACTTTTCAGTTTTCTGCCGTTTCAGGTGGTTCCCGATTTGTGGCAGGATCAGGGGCCTTTGTCCGGACTTCACACGGTTATGAGCGAACATGTTTATGAGCTCTACATAACGCTGGCCTGCGACCTTCCCGCGCTGCCCGTTTCGCTCGTCCGCCGAATGCTGGACGTTTCGGAAGGCTTTGACGCCGTCATTCCGCGAACGCTGGACGGCATGGCGCATCCGCTCGCGGCCGTATATCGCCGCACCTGCCTTCCCGTCATCGAAGACGCCCTGCGGAAAAAAGCGAACAGGTTTATCGACGCGTTTCCCGGCGACGGCCTGCGCGTCCGCTGGATGGATCCCGGCGAGGGGGAATTTACGGACGGAGATCTCGTCAACATAAACACTCCTGACGATTTGCGCCGGTTCCAAGAGGCGACTCCCTATATATAGTAGGCGGCAATATAAATGTCCTCGATATATTGCGTTTTTTGCTTTTCCCGCGCGGCGGGTGTGGTATAGTTCCGGCTGCATTCATCCTTGGAGAATTGTGGAGAGTTAAGGCCGTTATGAACCAGATAAAAAAGTTGGAATTGATAGGATTCAAATCTTTCTGCGACCGCACGCATCTTCCGTTTCAGGAAGGCATTACGGCGATCATCGGGCCGAATGGCTGCGGGAAAAGCAATATTGCCGACGCCATAAGCTGGGTCGTCGGCGCGCAGAGCGCCAAGGCGTTAAGAACCGGCGGCAAAATGGAAGATGTGATTTTCAACGGCACGGAGAAACGCAAAGCGACAAATTACGCGGAGGTAATTCTCACTCTCTCGTTGGATTCCTGCGTTGAGACGCCGGGGCTTCCCGACTTTGATCGCAACAATTTCACCGTGGGCCGGCGGCTTTACCGTTCGGGCGAAAGTGAATACTACCTCGACGGCCACCGCTGCCGTCTGCGCGATTTGCAAACGCTTCTGGAAGGAACAGGCCTTGGCCCGAATTCATATGCGATTTTGGAGCAGGGGCGCGTAGGGCAGATTTTGAGTTCAAAGCCCGCCGAACGGCGCAGCCTGATTGAGGAAGCGGCGCGCATTACCCTTTACAAAAACCGCCGGGTTTCGGCGGAAGCGCAGCTGGAGCGCGCGCGGCAGAATCTTCTGCGCGTGCAGGACACGGAACAGGAACTGGTGCGTCAGTTGAACTCACTGCGCCGTCAGGCCGCCAGGGCGCGGGCGTACAGCAATCTGAGGGAAAATCTGCGCGCCGTTCAGAAACTGAAAATCTGCATGGAAGACCGGGCTCTGCGGGAAAAGCTGGCCGAATGCGATTCGCGTTTCCGTGCCGCCGGAGAACACGAACAGACGCTGCTTGCGGATCTGGCCGCCGCCGAAACGGCACGAGATGAGGCGCGAGGCGTCTGCGCGGATCAGGAAGAAACGCTGAATTGTTTGCGCGAACGGCTTTCCGCCCTGAAAATGGAGGCGCAAAGCGCCCGGAGTACGCGGGAAAATCAGGATATTCAGCGTCAGAATCATGAACGCCGCGCGGTTGAACTCGAACGCGAACGGGAAGTAATCGCCGGGCGCGGCCGGACGATCGAACTGGAAATCGAGCGCCTTATTGAAAATTCCCGTGCAATGGATGAACGCATTGCCAATGAAAATCTCGCGGCGGAAGCCGAACAGGCGAGGAGCGAAAAACAGCAGGAAAGCATCCGTCAGACGGAAAGCCGGATCGATGAAATTCGTTCTTTTCTCGCTCGGGGCGCGGGTGATTTGGCCGATCTCAAAAATCAGCAGGCACGCTGTCAGGAAGGCCTGCGCCGTATAACCGAGCGGACGGACCGGCTCGGCCGCGAACGCGAGCTTAAAGCCGAAGAAAACCGCGCGCGCGCCGCTGAACTCGACGTCGCGCGGCGGGAGCTTGAGCGTCAGAATCTGCGCAGGGAAACCGTCGCAGGCGAACATGCGGAACTTGAAGCGGAATATGCGCGGCGCGCGGCGCGCATCGAGGAGCTTTCCGCCGAGCTTTCCGCCGCGGAAGCGGAACACGGCAATATGCGGCACCGCTTCGATTCGCTTGAGGAAATCGAGCGGCGGCGCAGCAATTATTCCGAAGGCGTACAAAAATTTCTCTCCACGCGCCTGCCGGGAGAAGAGGAATGCCGGGCTAAAACGCTGGCGGATTACGTGGACGCCGATCCGGCGTATGAGGCCGCGCTGGAAGATTATCTCAATTCGCAGCTTCAATACATTATCGTAGACAGCCGCGACGACGCGGTAAACAGCGTGGAGCGGCTCAGGCGCATCGGCGCGGGCAAATGCACCTTTATGACGCTGCAAAACGGACATTGCTCTCACGCGCCGGCCGGCGAAAAACCGCGTCTTCCATTCAGCGGCGGCGACGGCGTAATCGGTTATCTGGAAGATCTTATCCGCATGAACAACGACGTCCGTCAGGCGTTTGAGCGCGTCCTGCCTGAATACGCCTCGACCGTTATGGTCAATGATCTGGACACGGCTTTCCGTGTCGCCGAAATATCCGGCGGCGGCAGCTATCTAACCCTTTCCGGGGAATCGTACTCGCCGCGCGGCGTACTTTCCGCGGTGGGCGAGAAGAAATCAATGGCGGGATTTCTGGCCACGAAACGCGAAAAAAAGGAACTGGAAAAGAAACTGGTTCTGCTTAAAGGAAAAATTGAAGCCGCGCGCGTGGAGCTTGCCGATCTGAAACAGCGGCAGGCCGCCGCCGCGGAAATGCTGAAAACGCTGGCGGCTGAGGTTCGGAGGCTTGAAACCGACATAGCGCTCGCCGGACAGAAAATCAGTCACCTTGAGCGTGAACTTGCCAGGATCGAACAGGCGGAAGCCGCCGCCGCCGCGGAACTTGAACAGCTCGCGGAAGAAAAAGCCGGATATGAGATTAAACTTGAGGAAGCGGCCGGGCGCATAGCCGAAATCGAGACGCGCAGAGGCGCGGGCGACGAGGAACTGCGGGAAATGAACGCGCGCCTGCAGGATCTGAGGACGCAGAACGCGGCGGTCGTAAAAGAGCTGGGCGCTCTTTCCGCCGCTTGCGCCGTGAGCAGGGAACGCAAATCAGGGATGGAAACGGACATCGCCCGGCTGCGGCAGGAGGCTGAAAACGTGCGCCGCCGCGACGGTGAAATCCGCGCGGAAAGCGCCGCGGCCGCCGAGCGGATCAGCGAGCTGGAAACCGCGCGCGGGGAAATTGAAGAACGCATAGTCGAATACGACAGGACGCTTTCGGAAGCAACGGAGGAGCTTGAAAAAAGGCAGGAAAGTTTCGCGGAATTGCGCGCCGCGCTCGGAACCTCGGAAGAAAGCCTGAAACAGTTTCACTCCGGGCGTGAAGAGGCCATGGAAGCGCGAGGCCAAATTGAAATCGAAAAGACGCGCTTCGAAAGCGACCTTGAGCATCTGGAGCGGAATTGCGCGGACGAATTCCACGTTCCGGCCGCCGAGCTGATTCCCGACATTCCCGATGAAGACTGGGGGCGAAATTACGAAGACGTGGCGCAGGACTTCAACAGTCTGCGCGAAAAGGCGGAAAACTTCGGCCCGATCAACCAGCGCGCTCTGGAAGACTATCAGGAGACGGAGCAGCAGTATCAGTTCAAAAACGGCGAGCGTCTGGACGCCGAAAAAGGGATCGCCGATCTTTTGAATACTATCGCCGACCTCAACCAGCGTTCATCGGAGCAGTTCAGGGAAGCATACGCGGCTATACGGCAGAATTTTCAGGATGTTTTCCAGACGCTTTTCGGCGGCGGTCATTGCGATATCAGCCTGCTGGATGAAAACGACATACTGGAAAGCGGCCTGGACATAACCGCGCAGCCTCCCGGCAAAAAGCTGCAAAACGTGCAGCTTCTTTCCGGCGGCGAAAAGGCGCTGACCGCGCTGGCGCTGCTTATCGCGATCTTCCGTTACAGGCCCAGCCCGGTCTGCATTCTGGACGAAGTGGACGCGCCGCTCGATGAAGCCAATGTTGGACGCTTTTCGAGGATGCTGACGGAAATGAGCTGCAATACGCAATTTATAATTATCACCCACAACAAGCACACCATGGAAGCGGCGGACATGTTCTTTGGCGTCGCGATGGAGGAACCGGGCGTAACCAAAGTTGTGAGCGTTGATTTCCGACGGCACCAGGAACGGTTAGCCAGTTAGGGGAACGCCGATAAATTGTCTGCGCGGTATATTGTGCCGGGCGTACGGAACCGGGGGACCGAAGCATATAGAATATGTTGAGGTTACGAGCGCCGCGCCGCCATAAACAATTTGGCAATTCGCCCGTACAGGCAATTAATCAGTGTTTCGTCAAAAGACATCGGTCATAAATCCATCGGCGTCAAACTCAAGCTTATGAGGTTCGGATACGATTTCTATTTCGGGATGAGCCGCGCACTCGTCGAGGTAAGCCTCCGACACTTCTATGTATTCCATGCTTAGAGTGTCTTTAATGCGAACCACCCGCGGATTATTGAAGTCGATGTCGTTGCATGTGCGAATGGCAAGCATAACGGCGTCACGGTCCGTTTCCCGATACATCGGTATCTTACCGCCGGCGAGCATGGTGGAGGTAACGACGTTAATCCATGTTGATTCAAAATCAACGCTGTTAAGACAGCGGCGCGTAGTAACGTCCGCCAGACTTATGCCGCAGGCGTTGTGATGGGTCTCTTTGTTGAGACCCCGGATGAACAGTTTTTTAAGGTTTAACATTCCTTCAAACCCCGGCGCCATGCTGCGGCCGGTAACATTGGGGTCTGCGCCGTTGCCGCTTATATTTTTGCCAATCTCGTCGATTATCAGCACATCTATGTCGCGGAACTTGAAATTTGCCACGCTTGCTTTGGCGACGCGCTGCAACTCCGCGTCCTTTACTAAAATCCGGTCTTTTTCCATTATCTCAATGCGGCTTATCTTGTCATAAGCGTTCTGTACTATGCCCACGCCAAAGGCGACGGGCAGCTTGTCAAGAAATACCCGGCATACCTGCGGGATCCGTTCCGCAAACGTTGAAACGCCTTTCATGTGGAACTGCGAAGCGCCTGCATGCTTGGCAATACCTATCGCCAGCATTTTTGCAAGCCCGCTCTCGTGTTTTGCCCGGAAATCCGTGTGCGGCTTAACTTTGTTCAAGAGTATGATGCCGTCTGACCCGGCGGCGTACTTATCGCAAAAAAGCGGCGTGCCGTCAGGCAGATTGCCGATTTGCACGACATCCATTGATGATTTTATCGGTACGCCCATTGATTCTTCGGTAATGTTGCAGGTTGCGAGGATTTCGAGTTGCCCCTCGGCTGTCGCCCCGCCATGACTGCCCATGGCCGGGATAATGAAAGGCTCGGCGCCCCACTCCTTTAAAATATCCACGATGGTTTTTATTATGACGTCGAGGTTGGGAATGCCCCGGCTGCCTGCCGTTATACACAGCTTCCTGCCTTTGAATTGTTCCCGATCAGAGAGATTTTCTTCCATCCGGCGGCGGATATGGGAGGCGATATCAATTATGCGTGTCTTATCATAGCGTTGCCTTATTCTGAACATTTTCGGAATTTTGACATCTTCCATGCCCTCTATCTTGAAATCTATTTTTGGGAATTCAATGAATTGCATACTTAATAAATCCGTCTCTTCCTTATTGGGAACCTCTAAAAACTCCAAAATCAAGGCTTGCGGCCGGGACAAAAGCGGAGTTTACATTTGAGGTAAATGAGCATTTTGGATCGGCCGCGTAACGCAGAGTTTGGGGTTTTTAGAGGTTTCCTCTTTAAAAAGCGCGTAGCGATTCGCCGTAAGGAGCGCGCGCAACGCCGCATTCAGTGATTATCGCGCCGACATAGCGGGCCGGCGTCACATCGAACGCCGGATTGGCGGCAGGGACGCCTTGCGGCGTTATGGCGACGCCCTGAATCATGCGCACCTCGTCCGGATTCCGTTCCTCGATTGGAATATGGCTGCCGTCTGGAATATTGAGATCAAGGGTTGAAACCGGCGCGGCGACATAGAAGGGAATCCCGTTTTCCTTCGCCAGCACGGCGACTGAATATGTGCCGATCTTATTGGCGACGTCGCCGTTTGCGGCAATGCGGTCGGCTCCGACGATTACGCAGTCAATCATACCTTTCTTCATGAAATGACCGGCCATGTTGTCGGTAATTACCGTAACGGGTATGCCGTCGTGGGCAAGTTCCCAGGCCGTGAGGCGCGCGCCCTGCAACCAGGGGCGTGTCTCGTCCGCGAATACCGATATTTTTTTTCCGGCTTCGACGGCGGCTCGGATAACGCCGAGCGCCGTACCGTATCCCGCCGTGGCAAGAGCCCCCGCATTGCAGTGCGTAAGAACGCGGGCGCCATCGGGAATCAATTCCTGTCCCATTCGCCCCATGGCGCGATTAGCTTCGATATCCTCCCGGTAAACTGTAAGCGCCTCATCAATCAGCGCGTTTCGGACCGCCTCAGTCCCAAGCGGCCGAACGCGCGCGTAAACCGCCTTCATGCGGTCAACCGCCCAAAAGAGATTTACGGCGGTCGGGCGCGTTCCTGCAATGACAATGCAAATAATGTCGAACTCACGGCCGAGTTCTTCAATAGAAGGAGATTTGGCCGCCGCGTTTTTCACGCCGAGCGCAATGCCCATGGCGGCCGCCACGCCGATAGCCGGAGCGCCGCGAATAATCATGGAGCGTATGGCTTCCGCCACGCCTTCATAATCGATGTATGTATGATATATCTCCTCCGCCGGCAACCGTTTCTGGTCAAGCATAACAACGCCCGCGTCCGTCCACTCAATCGTACGTATCATAAATTCTCCATTATCTTTCCCTGCGGGCGGCCGTTGGCGGCCGCCCCTGCAATACCTGACCGCAATACCTGACCGCTGTGAGGCGGCTTACTTATTCTGCCACGGCGACTCGTGCGATCCGTTCAGATTGATGACGATAAACGCATACGGCCGGTCTACCCAGCGTGTGATCGACGGCAGATGGCTAAAATTCTTAGGGCAAATCCAGACGGACGGAACGTTTGCGTAATAACGCTCGTCTTCTTCGCCCATCGCGGTCTCGATTTCAGCGCCGATATTCATAGGATCGTCCGCGTCCAGCCCGAGATAGATAAGGATTTCTTCGTCCGGATGCGTGTGGGCGTCGCCGCCGCGATGCCATTTGCCGCATTGCGTATAGTGCCCCCAGAGCGTATTGAGTTCGAAGTTCTGCAACTGATCGCCGAAAACCCAAATCAATTCATCCGCGTTGCCGGGGCCTATGCCGTCAGGCCCCTGATTTTTAAGCGGGTGCATGACGCCGCGTTCGTCGGCCAGTTTTGTGTAACCCATGCCGCTGCCGTCATAGTCGATTGCACCGGCATCGTGCAGAATCTCGCCGGTCTTTTCATCGACCGCCCAGGCGTAGACTTTGTTGTAGCCTTTGTACTTATTGCCGGGCGCCGGCGCTTTCAGTTCTGACGACGGTATCGCGATCGCCGAATATTCGGGCGCGAGATAAACCGTGTAGAAACCGAAATTGTGCCTGAAATTGCCGACCGTCACATTGCCGTATTGCGTGCCTTTAGGTATCGCGACAACCTGACTCCGGTCAAATGTGCGGACTTCGCGCTCTTCGCCGATTTCCACCGACACCGTGGCGCCGAGATCAAGTATGTCTCCGTACTTTGTCCCAACAAAGCAGAGCAGGGTATCAAACGGATGCATCAAATGCCCGTCCTGCGGAAAAAGCTTTCCCTCGCCCTTAACGTAGCCAAAGGCAAACGATCCCTGAAAGCCTTCCATGTCTTTCGAGCCTTCCATCCAGAAAAGCGGCGACAAAAAAAGCCCCTTCGGCCCCTCGCGCCAGATCAGCGGTTTTACAAGATGTTTGTATAATTTTGGTCTCATAACATGCTCCTTATATGCCCCTTCCCTGCCAACAGTACGTTTACGGAATCACTCGCCACTCGCTAAAGATGGTTCACGGCGGATTT